>CAJLFL010000145.1 GCA_905205855.1 uncultured Eubacteriales bacterium
TTGAAAACAGAATATATATTTATGATACAGAATTAGATAAGTAATATAACTGTAATAATAATATGACTTGTATTGTTACAGAAAAAGGAGTATACTAATAAAAATATACTGAACATTGCACAAAATAAAAATTTTGTGCAATGTGATAGAGGAAGTTTTTTAAAAAGAGGAAAATAGCAATGAAAACTGTAAACAAGCTTACACATGATGCTCCGGAGCCTTTAGCGTCATTTTTAATATATATTGAAAGTATCCAGGGAAAGTCCGAATTAACTGCGGAAGAATACTTTTATGACCTCAGAACATTTTATAGATTTTTAATGCTTTATAACGGGAAGGCTTCCGATGATGTCGAGTTTGATGATATTGTTATTGATGATGTAACCTTGGAGATGCGTCGCAGTGTCAATTTGCAAACTCTATATGAATACATGAATTTTCTTAATAAATACCGTGGCAATTCTGCTGTTTCACGCGCGCGCAAAGTTTCATCAATTAAATCATTTTATAAGTACTTATTCAGCAAAGCTAAACTTATAGACGAAAATCCGACAGCTGAGCTTGAATCGGTTAAAATCACTCAGCAGCTTCCCAAATACTTTAATCTTGATGATAGTTTAAAGCTTTTAGATGCTGTTTCCGACAGAAACTCTATCCGCGATTATTGTATTCTGACTTTATTCTTAAATTGCGGAATGCGTTTAGCTGAATTGGTAAATATTAACATAACGGATATAAATGGTGATACTCTTACAGTTATTGGTAAGGGTAACAAAGAACGTACCATTTACTTAAATAAGGCATGTAAGGAAGCTTTGGAAACATATTTAACGGTAAGAAAGGATTTAAAACCGGAGCTGCGCGATAAGAATGCATTGTTTATATCTGAACGTAATAAACGTATCAGCCGGCGTTCTGTGCAGTATATGGTTGAAAAGTACGTGAAGAAAATCGGTCTTGATCCACGTAAATATACGACACATAAGCTGCGGCATACTGCTGCGACACTGATGCATCAGTCGGGTGTAGATATTAGAGTTTTGCAGGAAATACTTGGGCATAAACAGCTCTCAACGACAGAAATATATACTCACATAAACAGCAACCAGCTGAGAGCTGCGGTAAATCAAAACCCTCTTTCCTCCGTTCATCCTCCGCAGCATTCGGATGATGAATAATTTGTTTACATAATAATCTTATGTAAACTTATGCAAATAGCTGCGTATCTTACCGGCAAGGTACATAGAGCCGCAAATGCAAATTATTGAATCAGGCGGAGCAATTTTTAAAGCATCTTCTATTGCCTCTGCCGGATTTACATTTATATGTACTTTATCAGTGTATTTTTTAAAATATCCGGCAAGCTTGTCTGCATTACAGCAACGCGGCATATCAAGCTGAGTGATTATTATTCCGTCAGAATTGGCAGAGATAATTTCGGCGCTTTCCGCACAATCCTTATCCTCCATCATTGCGATACAGAAATATACAGGTTTATTTAGTTTCTTTAATGCATCACACAGCGCAATGATTGCCTGCGGATTGTGTGCTCCGTCAAGAATTATTCTTGTACCGAAACTTTCAAACCTGGCGGGATTAGAAGCTTTTTTTAATCCACTGTAAATATCATAATCAGAAATACTATAACCGTATTTTCTTATAATTTCTATAGTTTTGATTACTGTGGCTGCATTGTATGCCTGGAAATCTCCTTTAAGTCCTAAAGTATAGCTTTTGTCTGAAATTATAACGGTTCCGTTATCTGTGATTTTTGGTACATCAGCTATATATAATTCAGAGTTTTTTAATTTTGCATCTTGACGTATAATATCAAAAACGGATTCTTTCTGTATAGGATATACAACAACCGGAGAATTTTCTTTTATTATTCCGCATTTTTCAAGTGTAATTTCTTCTATTGTATTGCCGAGATACATTGTATGATCAAGTCCTATTGCCGTAATAACAGAAACTAATGGATTTTCAATTATATTGGTAGAATCAAGTCTGCCGCCAAGACCTGTTTCCAAAACAACAATGTTACAGTTATTTTGATAAAACCAGCATAACGCTATACAGGTGTTTAAAGCAAATTCAGGGATAGAAATTCCGTTTGCATCAATTATTTTTTTAATCTGTGAAACAATTTCAGCTAAGGAGTCATCAGGTATAGTTTCGTTGTTTATTTGTATTCTTTCGTTAAAGCGTTCTATATAGGGAGAGGTAAAAAGTCCGGTTTTATATCCGGAGTTTTTAAGTATTTCGGCAATCATAAATGCCGTAGAACCTTTGCCATTTGTTCCGGCAATATGTATAAATTTAAGCTTTTTTTCAGGATTACCAAGATGACTCAGAAGGTTTTTAAGAGTTTCGTTTGCTGTGCCGCGTGTAAACCTTGGCATGCTGTGTATGTATTCAAGAGCTTGTTCATAATTCATTTTAAATCTTCTTTCTGATAAATAAAAACAAAACTGCAAGTTAAGGATTTGATGCAGTTTTGTTTTTATTATAATTATTTATCCAGCGGTATTATCGGAGTAACCTGAGGGCAATCCAGATTGCTTGTGCGAAGTGTCGGAGCTGCCCATCTTATCGCATTTTTAATAACTTTTTGTATTTCCGGAATATAAAATGTAGGATACGTTTCATGTCCGGGCTGAAAATAAAATATTTTTCCGTTTCCGCGTTTAAAACAGCAGCCGCTTCTGAATACCTCACCGCCGTCATAATGTCCGATAAATATAAGCTTGTCAGGCTCCGGTATATCAAATCTTTCGCCGTATGCTTCCTCATGCGGTAGATAGATATATCTTCCAAGCCCCTGTGTGATAGGACTTGAGGGATCTATTACCCATAAACGCTCTGAATCACCGTTCTCTCTCCATGTAAGAGTACAGCTTGTTCCCATCAGAAATCTGAATGGCTTTGACATATGAGCGGAATGCAGCGGAATGAATCCCATTCCCATCTGCACTGCATCGCGCACACGTGCGGCAACTTCATCCGGCACAAGGTCATGACGCATATGTCCCCACCAAATCAAAACATCTGTTTTATCAAGAACCTCTTGTGTCAAGCCACAGTCAGGATCATCAAGCGTTGCGGTTGATACAGTTATATCTTCCTCCTTTGAAAGGAAATCAGCTATAGCTGTATGTATGCCGTTCGGATAAATCTCTTTTACTTTATCATCTGTTTTTTCGTGATGATACTCATTCCATACCAATACATTTAAACTCATTTTAAAGCTCCTTATATTATATATCGGTCTTTATAGCCTGTGCGGTTTCGTGTGAAAGTCTTGAGGCTTCCATTACCTTCATGACACGCAGCGCTTGTTCCGGTTTAATTGTCAAGTCAGCCTTCCCTTCTACGCAGTCTAAAAGCTGATTATAAACAACGGTAAGATTGTCAACAACGTCAGTCGGTTCTGAAAGAGTAATGGTTTCGGTAGAATTAGGATTACGCGGAGCCATAGTTTTTGTAGGACCTGCCTTTGTATATACTATTTCTTCCTCCCATACATCCTCTTTGTCTATACATCTAACAATTTTACCGGTACAGTTCCAGTCATCTACAACCAGAGTTCCGGTTTCGCCGAGTACATACCAGCGCGGATGTGTTATGTAGTTATTTGTTGATACCTCAATATGTGCAGTCAGACCGCTTTCAAATGTCATTGTGAGTCTGAAGTTATCGTCAACCTCAGGATAATCAATGCTATACATTTTGCAGAAAACATTAACTACTTTTTCCGGAATCATATACATAATCTGATCAATGAGGTGAACGCCCCAGTCGAGCATCATTCCGCCGCCAAGACGTTTAATTGTACGCCAGCCTGTGGGCATACCTCTTGAACCTTCAACGCGTGACTCGATTACATATGGTTTTCCTATTATTCCTGATTCGACCTGTCGGCGCATCATCACAAAGTCGTGATTTGTTCTTCTGTTTTGGTCGATGGTAAATACTGCATCACAGTTTTTGGCAACCTCCATTATTTCTTCAAGCTCTGCTGAAGAAAGTGTAACAGGTTTTTCGCATATAACATGCTTGCCCGCTTTGAGAGCCTCTATAGCCAAATCCTTATGTGCTTCATTTGTTGTTGCAATAATAACTACATCAATTTCCGGATCGTAAATCAGTTCTTCTTTAGAGGAGTACGGATAATATCCTTGTTCCTCAGCAACCTTTCGGCGTTTTTCATCTAAATCAAATATACCTTTAAGCTTCATACGGTCATAGTCAACACGCATAACCTTTTCGTGGTGACCTGCCATACCGCCGTAGCCTATTATTCCTGCTTTATATGTTTTCATTATACCCACCACATTTCTCCAGCATTTTCATAAATTAAAACTTCTTTTAAGAAAGCAACCGCTTTCTCAAGACCTTCTTTCGGTGACATTAAACCATCTTCGTGTTCAATGCTTATAGCACCGTCATAGCCGGTCGTTTTAAGCATACTGATTATGTCATTCCATGTCTTTTTATCGTGTCCGTAACCTACAGTACGGAAACACCATGAACGGTTAGGAATATCACCGAGTGATTTTGTATCAAGCACACCGTTTACATCGCATATACGCTTGTCTATTCTGGTATCTTTTGCATGGAAGTGATAAATTGCACCCTTTAATGCACGGATTGCTTCAACGGGATATATTCCCTGCCAGAAAAGATGGCTCGGATCAAAATTGGCGCCGATTATTTCGCCTACGGCATCTCTCAAACGCAGGCATGTTTCGGGATTGTATACAACAAATCCGGGGTGCATTTCAAAGGCAATTTTTGAGATATGATGCTCTTTGGCAAATTCAGCCATGTCCTTCCAATAGGGAATAACTTTTTCCTCCCACTGCCATTTTAAAATTTTTGGGAAATCCTCCGGCCATGCACAGGTAACCCAGTTAGGATGTTCTGAATTATCACAATCTCCGGGACAGCCTGAAAACCCAACGACGGTATCAACTTCAAGTGCTTCTGCGGCCAAAATAGCATTTTTAAATTGATTGTGGAAGTCCTCGGCTATTTTCTTTTGCGGATGCAGGGGATTTCCGTGACAGCTTATAGCTGAAATTTCAAGATGATGGTCACTGAGCGTTTTTTTATAATTCTTAACATTTTCGGGACTGCTGAGCAATTCTTCAGGCTTTAAATGTTTATTTCCGGGAAAGCCACCGGCGCCGATTTCGATCGTTTGTACGCCGAGTTTTTCAAGATACTCAACAGCTTCTTCAAAACTGTATTCGTTAAGTACAGGGTTCATTACACCGAGTTTCATAACGTATTCCTCCTAAAAGAATTTTATTGTATATTAAGTATAACACACAGAAGCATAATTTGCTATAATGAATTTGCAAAAAA
>CAJLFL010000146.1 GCA_905205855.1 uncultured Eubacteriales bacterium
GGATAAGCTGTAACCTTTTTTCAATTTATCAAAAAAAACATTTGCTTTTTTTTGGATTTGTGGTATAATTAAGTGATTAGCCGAAACGGGATTACAGTTACATTGATTTTGCCGTGCTATAATATCCGGCTATCCAAAAGGAGTGCTTATAATGCTTAAAAGTATGACAGGCTTCGGACGCTGCGACGTTCTTTCTGAAGGCTTTCATATACAGATTCAGATTAAATCAGTTAATCACCGCTACAGTGATTTTACCATAAGAACACCGCGCTATTACACTTTCCTTGAGGACACCGTCCGCGCACTGGCTATAGAGCATATAGCCCGCGGCAAGGTTGAAATACAGCTTAATATTGAAAAGGAAATCTCAGATGATAAAATCATCTCTCTTGACCGTCCCGTTGCAGAGGGATATATAAATGCTCTGCGCTCTCTTTCGGAGTACGGCTTAAATGATGATTTATCATTTTCTACCATGTCATCATTCCACGATATTTTTCATATTGAATATAAAGAAATTGATGAGGATTTGATTACACGTATAGTTACAGACGCTTTCAAAACCGCGGCAGAAGATTTTGATAATATGCGTCTTGCCGAGGGTGTCCGGCTTGAACAAAGTCTGCACAGCCATATAGATACTCTGTGCGCCGAAATCTCTGAAATTGAGCGGCTTTCCCCTCAAACGGTTGAAGCGTACCGCAACAGGCTCCGTCAAAAGCTTGAGGAGGTTTTAAGTTCTTCCTCTATAGATGAAAGCCGCATTATTACCGAGGCGGCAATATTCGCAGATAAAATTGCCGTTGACGAAGAAACCGTACGCCTGCGTAGTCACATAAAAGCATTTGAGACTGCGCTTTGTACCGATAAACCTATCGGCAAAAAGCTTGATTTTATTGTGCAGGAGATGAACCGCGAAGCAAATACTATTGGTTCAAAGGCAAATGACGCTGCCGTTGTAAAACATGTTGTTGAAATCAAATCCTTGATTGAAAAAATTCGGGAACAGATTCAAAATATAGAGTAATTACAAAGGAGAGTTCCGCTATGAAGCTTATAAACATTGGTTTTGGCAATATTGTTTCAGGCGACAGAGTTATCGCTATTGTAAGCCCGGATTCAGCACCGATAAAGCGTATAGTGCAGGAATCAAAGGACAAGGGACTGCTGATAGACGCCACATGTGGCAGAAGAACACGCGCCGTTATAATGACAGACAGCGACCATGTTATACTTTCGGCTATTCAAACAGAAACAATAGCCGGCCGCGCAGAGCCAAAGGATGATTCAATAAGAGAGGAAGCCATAGATAATGAATGATAAAGGTAATCTTATTGTTATATCCGGCCCGTCCGGCGTGGGCAAAGGAACAGTCTGTGATATTCTCCTTAAATCCTGTAAAAACCTTGCTCTTTCAATATCGGCCACCACACGTGCACCACGTGATATTGACGCCGAGGGTGTGACATATTATTTTAAGACAAAACAGGAATTTGAAAATATGATTAAACAGAATAAATTTCTGGAATGGGCAAAATATAACGATAACTATTACGGAACACCACTTGAGCCTGTCCGTGAAAAGCTGAAGCAAGGCACAAATGTTCTGCTTGAAATTGATGTCCAGGGTGCATTAAACGTTAAAAAAATATGTCCGGATGCAGTATATATATTTATTGCGCCCCCGGATATTGAAACTCTGCATAAGCGCCTAAACAACAGAGGCACCGAAACCCAAGAGGAAATCAGGCGCAGAATAGACTCTGCCGATGCAGAACTTATGCAGCAGGACAAATATGACTACGTTGTGATAAACGATAATCTTGATGATGCCGTCAAAGAAATTGAAAATATAATAAACGGCAATTAAACTAAACTTTTGTATGTGTTTATGTCCGCAGAAACGCATACTTTAAAATAAATCTATGCGGTCAGAAAGGCATTGGTATTTATTATGATGATTTATCCCCCTATAGCAAAGTTAGTAGAAAAAACAGGCAGCCGATACATTTTGGTTATTGAAGCCGCAAAGCGTGCACGTCAGCTTTCAGAGGGTGCAGAACCGCTGACAAAATGCGACTCTAACAAAGAAGTATCCATTGCTACAAATGAAATTTTTGAGGGCAAGCTTGAAGCATTTAAAGCTCCGTCAGATGAATGTGAAGCAGAAGAATGTGACTGCTGCTCTGAAACCGAAGACAGCACAGACGAGTCCTCTAAGCCTGTCGCAGACAGCGCCGAGGAAGCTGATAATTCAGATTTAGTATAAAAACCGCTGCATTAAATTTTCTGTTATTCGGATTTTTTAATGCAGCCATATTTTTTTACGGAACAGGAACCTAAAATGATAGCAAATGTAATTCTTACCGACAGTTCGCATGCAATAGACCGCATATTCGACTATAAGATTCCAGAGGAGTTTAACGCAAGCGCTGTAATCGGCAGACGTGTTTTGGTCCCCTTCGGAAACCGAAACGCCTCCGCTGAGGGACTTATAGTAGCTTTAAGCGAAACAAGTGATTATAAACGTTTAAAACCGATTTTGCAATGCCTTGACGAATACCCTATATGCAGTGAAGAAACCGTACGGCTCTGCTTTAGTATGCAGTCGAGGTATCTTTGCTCCTTTCAGCAGGCATATAAGCTTGTCAAGCCGCCGCATCTTAACACAAATGTGCATAGCTGGCTTGTGTATGTTAAGGAGTCCGATACAAAGCTTACCAAATCACAAGAGCTTTTGCTGAATACTCTTAAAGAGTTTGACGGAGTTGCAGAACTTGATGAACTTGAGGCACATCTTAATAAACGGAGTCTTAAACAAAGCGCCTATGCCCTAAAGGACATGGGACTTATTGATATACGCGAAAAGATTGACAGCACTATATCTGTAAAATTTATCAGAACAGCACAGCTGTGCTGTTCTGTTGAGGAAGGCTATACCGCTGCCGATGAACTGCGAGCAAAACGCTCGCCGGTACAGGCGGATATGCTGCTTACCCTGTGCGACTGCGGCGATATGCCAACTTATGATTTGGTTGCCGTTTCCGGCGGAAACTATACCTCGCTCCGCGGACTTTGTGACAAGGGCTATATCTGCATAAACCGCATACCGGCAGAGCGCTCGGCATACAACGAAGAAAAATATGCTCCCTCCTCTGCCTGCACTCCCACGGCTGAACAAAAACCGATTATAGAACACTTAAAAAAGCTTATCAGCCATAATATGCATGAAGATATACTTTTGCACGGTGTAACCGGAAGCGGAAAAACCGAGGTATTTCTTCAAGCAATTGCATATTGCATAAAATCAGGCAAGCAGGCAATAATGCTTGTACCCGAAATCTCGCTTACTCCGCAAATGGTGGAGCGCTTTGTCAGCCGCTTCGGCACTTCGGTTGCCGTTATGCACAGCGGGCTTTCTCAGGGAGAACGCTTTGACCAATGGCACAAGATAAAACGCGGCGAAGTCAACGTAGTTGTCGGAGCAAGAAGTGCAATATTCGCTCCGTTTGACAACATAGGTATAATAATCCTGGACGAAGAACACGAAACAAGCTATAAATCCGAAACATCTCCGCGATACCACGCACGCGACATTGCCGTATGGCGCGGAAAGAAACACGGCGCCCCGGTACTGCTTGCCTCTGCCACACCGTCAATATCATCATACTATCGCGCAAAGCAAGGCTTATATAAGCTTTTTGAAATGCATAACAGATACAACAACAATCCTTTGCCGCAGGCGCGCATTGTCGATATGCGCAGCGAATTATTTGATTATCACAATTCCTCTGCCATAAGCATCAGGCTTCAGGATGAATTACGCCGAAACCTCGAAAGAAAAGAAAAAAGTATTCTGTTTTTAAACCGGCGCGGTTATAATACATTTGTATCATGCCGCGAATGCGGATATGTTATGGAATGTAAAAACTGCAGCATTGCCCTTACATACCATATAAAGACAAATAAACTTGTATGCCACTATTGCGGCTATACTCATGACAATGTTGACACTTGCCCGGAGTGCGGCTCTAAATACATTAAATTCTTCGGCACAGGCACTCAAAAAATTGAGGATGAACTTCACAGCCTTTTACCGGAGGCGCGTATCCTGCGTATGGATTTTGATACAACCTCCGGCAAAGGCGGACACGAGGCGATTCTTGACCGCTTTAAAAACGGAGAAGCCGATATTCTTTTAGGCACACAGATGGTTACAAAAGGTCTGGACTTTCCGGATGTCACGCTGGTTGGCGTCCTTGCAGCGGATTCTTCATTAAACATTGATGATTACCGTGCAAACGAAAGAAGCTTTGCGCTTATAACGCAGGTCTGCGGCAGAGCCGGACGCGGTCAGTCCGAGGGGCGTGCAGTAATACAAACCTATCAACCGGAAAACCAGACAATAAAGCTTGCAAAAGAACAGGACTATACAGGCTTTTATGAAAACGAAATAAAATACCGTAGCCAGATGCTGTATCCGCCGTTTTGCGATATAGTGTATATATTAACCTCAGGAACTGCTGAAAATGATGTTAAAACCGAAATAACAAATATAAGCGGCATAATCCGCGAAAACATCAAACCCGAAAACAGTCTGATAAGCATAATCGGTCCCGCTCCTGCCCCGGTAGCCAAAATAAAAAACAATTTCAGATACCGGATGCTGCTAAAGGTTTCAAGCGCCGGTGTGATTATGCCATTGCTGCGGTATATCAATGACGCGCATAATGCCGGCGGCGGCAGCACCTCGTTGATTATTGACATAAACACCGGTAATATGTTATAATAAAATATATTCTAAAGAATTGAAGGGATAATATGGCTATCAGAAATATACTTAAGGTCGGTGATCCTATACTGACTAAAAAATGCAGAACCGTTGAAAAAATTGACGACAGAATTCTTACTCTGCTTGACGATATGGCAGATACGCTTTATGAATCCGGCGGCGTCGGACTTGCCGCTCCGCAGGTCGGCGTTCTGCGGCGTGTTGTGGTTATTGATACCGGTGATTCTCTTTTAGAGCTTATAAATCCGGAAATAATCAGCAGTGAGGGCGAGCAGACCGATGCAGAAGGCTGTCTGAGTTATCCCGGAAAGTACGGCTATGTTACACGGCCGAATAAAGTCACACTGCGCGCAATGGACAGAAACGGCGACATAAAGGAATATACCGGCGAGGGACTGTTGGCAAGAGCATTCTGTCACGAAACAGATCACCTTGAAGGTAAAATGTTTATGGAACTTGTGACCGAATGGGTTGAAGATGAAGAATAAAAAATGCTGCCGTTACGGCAGCATTTTCTATATTCCAAGTACCTGTACCGCATGTTTATACAGGATATCATCAAGTTTATAATCC
>CAJLFL010000147.1 GCA_905205855.1 uncultured Eubacteriales bacterium
ATAATCATAGAAAAACGAATGGGAGGAATGGTTTAATGAGGACATTTCGCGGCGGCGTACACCCCGCCGGTAATAAGGATGCAACCAAAGTGAAGCCGATTGCGGATTTAACTCCGCCGGAGGAATTAGTTTTTCCACTTTCTCAGCATATAGGCGCACCTGCTGTTCCGTGTGTAAAGACAGGTGATACGGTCTGTCTTGGACAGAAAATAGCAGAAGCAGGCGGATTTGTTTCCGCATGTATACATTCATCCGTATCCGGAAAAGTAAAAGGAATAGAAAAAAGACTTCACCCAAACGGTACTCTTACAGATTGTATAATAATAGAAAACGACGGCTGCGACACACCTGTGCCGGAACTATCTGCGGCAGAGCGTGAATATGAAAAGCTTACCCCTGAGGAAACGATAAATATAATTAAAGACGCCGGTATAGTAGGTATGGGCGGAGCAACCTTTCCGACGCATGTAAAGCTTTCTCCGCCAAAGGAAGCCCAAATTGATTATGTAATAGTAAACGGGGCTGAATGTGAGCCGTATCTGACATCTGATCACAGAGAAATGCTTGAACATCCCGAAGATATACTTACCGGATTGTGCATAATGATGAGAATATTCGGTTTAAAGGACGGCTATATCGGAATAGAAAGCAACAAACCTGATGCAATAGAAAGCATGACAAAAAAGGCGGCAGAAATCAAAGGAGCGGATATACATATTGTTACGCTTAAAACAAAGTATCCGCAGGGAGCCGAAAAACAGCTTATCAATGCCGTTGCCGGCAGGAAAGTAAAGCCGGGACAGCTGCCGTGGCAGGTCGGATGTATCGTGTCAAATATAGATACTGTTGCTGCGATAGCACGTGCTGTTGTAAAGAATCAGCCGCTGACATCAAGAATAGTAACGCTCGGCGGTGACGCACTTAAAAATCCTATGAACTATCGTGTGAGAATAGGCACTCCGTTTTCATATGTGATAGAACAGTCCGGAGGCACGGTGTGTCAGATAGCCAAATTGCTCATGGGGGGGCCTATGATGGGACTTGCCGTACCGAGTGTTGATGTGCCTGTCATAAAGGGAACCTCAGGAATATTGGCATTGTCAGAGAAATTGGCACATTTGCAAAAGGAAACGGCTTGTATCCGCTGTGCAAAATGCGTATATGTCTGTCCGATGAAGCTTCAGCCTAACCTTCTTGACAAGCTGTCAAGAAGCAATGACCTTGACGGTCTTGAGAAGCATAATATATCCGATTGTATAGAGTGCGGAAGCTGCGCGTTTATCTGTCCGTCAAAACGGCGTCAGGTACAGCAGATAAAAATAGCTAAGATAAAACTCAGAGAACGGAGGAATTAAAAGTGGAAAATAAGCTTATTGTATCGCATGCTCCGCATATTTCAGACAATAATTCCGTAAGCCGTATTATGCTGAACGTTATAATTGCTATGCTGCCGGCTCTTTTGGCAGGATGTCTTGTGTTCGGCTATCGTGCTTTGGTTGTCACTCTGACATGTGTAATCTCATGCGTAATAGCCGAGGCGGTATGGCAGAAAATTCTGAAAAAACCTATAACGATTTCAGATTACAGCTCTGTAGTAACGGGAATGTTGCTTGCGTTTAATTTGCCGCCGTCAATACCACTGTGGATGGCTGTTATCGGTTCTGTTTTTGCAATAATTGTCGTAAAGCAGTTTTTCGGCGGTCTTGGACATAATTTTATGAATCCGGCTCTTGGAGCACGTGCATTTTTGCTGGCGTCATGGGCGCTTGCAATGACAAGATGGACTGCGCCGGGAACGCATCTGGCGCTGTTTAACAATGCGGATGCGGTAACCACCGCGACACCGCTTGCGATGTATGCTTCCGATGCGGTTACATCTGCGGAAAAGCTTCCGTCGTACCTGACCTTGTTTTTGGGCAAAACAGGAGGCTGTATCGGTGAAACATCCGCTCTTGCAATACTGATAGGAGCGACGTATCTGCTTATATGCAGAGTAATCAGACTGCGAGTACCTGTTGCTTTTATTGCTACAGTTGCGATAGGAACATGGATTTTCGGCGGTAAAAACGGATTGTTCAGCGGCGACTGGCTGTATCAGATTTTGTCGGGCGGACTTATGCTTGGCGCATTCTTTATGGCTACGGACTACACAACAACGCCGTTTACTCCTATAGGTCAGATTATTTTTGGTATAGGCTGCGGAATATTCACTGTACTGATTCGTATATGGGGCGGATATCCTGAGGGGGTTTCGTATTCAATACTGCTGATGAATATAGTAACACCGCTCATTGATAAAGTTACCGCTCCGAAACGCTACGGCACATCTGTGACAAAAAAGGAGGCGGCGCAGGCATGAAGGAAACGTTAAATCTTACTGTAAAGTTGCTTATTATATGTGTTGTTATATCCTTACTGTTGGCTGTTGTGAACCGTGTTACCGAACCGATTATAGAAACGAATAATCAGAAAAGCTTTCAAAGCTCAATGGGACAGGTTTTGCCGGAAGCGGCGTCGTTTACCGAAATTGATGCTGAAAAGCTAAAAGACTTTACACCAACCGAAAGCGGTGTAAAGGTAGAATCCGTCTATGCCGCAGATGGCGGCGGATATGTAGTAAGCACAGTCTGTTCCGAGGGTTATGGCGGAGATATAGAAATCATGGCAGGTATTGATTCAGAACTTAAAATCAAGCAGGTAAAAATAATGAGTCTTAGCGAAACTCCCGGACTTGGTGCAAAGGCTCAAAACACTGATTTTATAACTCAGTATAATGGACTTGGAGGTAAAATCTCAGTTGTAAAGAATCAGACTCCGAGCGGTGATGAAATTCAAGCAATATCCGGCGCCACCATAACCTCGAAAGCTGTAACAAAGGCAGTCAATGCGGCGCTTGAGGCTGCAGAATATGCAAAAGGAGGAGATGCAAAATGAAAAATTCGCCTTTAAAAGCATTTTTAAACGGTTTGATAACCGAAAACCCTACTTTTGTACTGCTTTTGGGAATGTGTCCAACTCTTGCGGTAACGACCGGTGTAACAAATGCAATAGGCATGGGATTGTCTACTGCAGTTGTGCTTACGTGCTCCAATATTGTAATTTCACTTTTGCGTAATTTTATTCCGAATAAGATTCGTATTGCTTCATATGTGGTTATAATAGCGGGATTTGTAACAATAGTCCAGATGCTTATGAATGCATATGTGCCTGCCCTTGCAGGTAGTCTGGGAATATATATACCACTGATTGTTGTAAACTGTATTATTCTGGGCAGAGCGGAAGCGTTTGCGTCAAAAAACAATGTTCTTCTGTCGACCTTTGACGGTTTGGGAATGGGGCTTGGTTTTACATGTGCACTGACACTTATAGCGTCTGTAAGAGAAATCCTCGGTGCGGGAACATTCGCAGGCATCAAGCTTTTCGGCGAAGGCTTCCAGCCGGCATCAATTATGATTTTACCGCCGGGTGCGTTTCTGACTCTTGGTATTTTGCTGGCGGTAATAAATGGAATTTCGGCTAAACGTAAAAAATCAAAGGAGGGCGCTGAACATGATTCGTGATTTACTGATAATCAGTATAGGCGCTATATTGATTAACAATTTTGTGTTGGTTCAATTTCTTGGAATATGTCCATTTCTGGGAGTTTCCAAAAAGGTTGAAACTGCTGCAGGAATGGGCTTTGCGGTTATATTTGTAATGCTTTGCGCTTCGGCAATCACTTGGGTTGCGCAGGAGTATTTGCTTGTAAAATTTAATATAGAGTATTTGCAGACCATAGCATTTATCTTGGTAATAGCCGTACTTGTTCAGCTTGTTGAGATGTTTTTGCAAAAATCTGTACCGGCACTGTATAAGTCGCTGGGCGTATATTTGCCGCTTATTACAACAAACTGTGCTGTGCTGGGTGTTGCAATTCAGAATGTAACTAAATTCGGCGGTACGGAAATGAGCTTTTTAAAGTCGATAATTTACGGTACTTCTGCGGCGATAGGCTTTACTGTTGCGATAGTGTTATTTGCCGGTGTAAGAGAACGGATTGAAGGCGCCGACATTCCTAAGTTTCTTAAAGGAATGCCTATTGTTTTGGTAACAGCAGCTTTGCTGTCCATTGCGTTTCTCGGTTTTTCGGGACTTAGCTTTTAGGAGGTAATAAGATGAATCAGATATTGACTTCTGTATTGGTTATAGGCGGAATGGGACTTGTATTTGGCTTGCTGCTTGGTCTGGCATCAAAAATTTTTGCAGTTAAAACAGACGAGCGTATTCCGAAAATTTTGGAGGTTCTTCCGGGTGCAAACTGTGGCGGCTGCGGTTATGCAGGCTGTGCAGCGTATGCGGATGCAATGGTTGCAAAAGGAGCGCCTGTAAACATGTGTCCCGTTGGCGGTGCACAGGCGGCTGAAAAGATAGCTGCGATTCTTGGCGTAACGGCTGAAGCGGGCGAGAAAAAGGCTGCGCGTGTACTTTGTGCCGGAACACCGGAGCTTGCTGCTCAGAAGTATATTTATGACGGGCCTATGGACTGTCACAGCGCAGCGCGTCTTGGCGGAGGCGAAAAAATGTGTCCTCAGGGATGTCTTGGACTTGGCTCGTGCGTCAGCGTCTGTCAGTTTGGCGGAATCTCGGTAGAGAGCGGCGTTGCTGTTGTTGACGCGGAAAAATGTACGGCTTGCGGTGCATGCGTAAAGGAATGTCCCAAGAATATAATTAAAATCCTGCCGGTTAAAAGTAAATTTACTGTTGTATGCCGCTCTGCTGAAAAAGGTAAGCTTACGCGTCAGGTTTGCCGGGTTGGCTGCATAGGCTGCGGTATTTGTGCAAAAAACTGTCCGAAAGAGGCAATAGAGATAGAAAATAATCTTGCTGTAATAAATCCGGATAAATGTGTAAACTGCAGTCTTTGTGAGAAAAAATGTCCTCAGCATGCAATTAGCAATGTATTTATATAAAATATAGACTAAAACTGTCGCTTTTTGCGGCAGTTTTTTAAACTTTACAGAAAATTTAAAAAAAATATTGAAAGACAGATTATGATGTGGTATAATAATTTGATTAGTTTTATAATGAAACTATATGTAAAAATTAAACAAATACAACTTGGAGGTGCAGTAATTGTTTAAAATAGTGAGAAAGGAAGAACTCAATCCGTCTGTTTCGCTTATAGAAGTTGAAGCACCCTATATAGCAAAAAAGGCGGAACCGGGGCAGTTTATTATTTTGAGAATAGATGAGCACGGTGAGAGAATACCCTTTACCATAGCAGATTATGACAGGGAAAAAGGAACCGTTACGGTTATATTTCAGATAGTAGGTCATACAACAGAAAGACTGAACGAATTAAATGCCGGTGATTTC
>CAJLFL010000148.1 GCA_905205855.1 uncultured Eubacteriales bacterium
AGCTCATGCTTGTAGCTGACTTTTTCCGGATGCACTGAGCACTCGAGAAAGCGCGGTATCGAGTCCCCCCCAAAATGCTATATCCATAAAATCGGTTGTTTTACCGCAACGTTGCGGATAACCTCCTCGTCATCATCTGCACTTATATTTTTCAGCTTTGACCAAGTGTCAATAAGCCGCTTATCTTTGTATGCTATGCCGGCAAACAATAAAAACGAGGTTTTTGCCGGAAAGGCATCAAAATGTTCAATATCCGGCGGATAGGGCCATTTGCTCTTGTCTGCAATAAAGGGATAGATAAACTCTATTCCTTTTTTTATGCCGCGTCCGTCAGGGAGAGAAAAGTCCCAAAGATTGTCATTAGCGGAGGAGGCGGCATGACAAATAGTGCACATATTATCTACTACAAATATTGAATAGTTGTAGGACTTTGTTCGTGCAAGTTCTGCGGGAAAGCTGCCGTTGGCTGCCATTTGGTTCGGTATAAGTACCTCCTTGAAGTGCTTGCGGCACTTTTCAAGCCAGCTGACATTATCGGTAAATCGGTCAAACACAGCAGCCTGAGCGAACCAACACACTCCGTGATTGTTAAATTCGTTCATCTCGGTCAATCCGTATTCATGTGTGTGCATCCAAAGAAAATAATCCGCAAACCACTTTTTTATACCTGTATATAATTCGCTGTTCATTGAAGGCGAGGCTTTCAGCGCTTCAACAGCATACGGAATATCAATCAGGTGCAGGGTATATATAATACCGATTCCTCTGCCGCTGCATATTCCGGGAATAGCTTGTGCAAAGCATAAGGATTCGTTCATTTTGGTCTTTTTGTCTATAAAGAATTCATATAGTATGCTGCATGCCTTGGCGGCATATTTTTCATTTCCGCTGATTTTATAGCCGGCGGCAAGGTCTGCTGCCGCGGTTTTCATTTGCTGCAGAATTTTGCGGTGTGCAGTAAAGGCATTGGGGGTTGACTGACCGTCACGGCGGATATACGGAAGTCCGTCCGCTGTATCGGAATTTGGCCACCAGTAGTCAACGTTAGAATAAAAATCATGTGCGTTGCCATCTGAAAGAGGACATATAATATCGGTGATATGCATATTATCTTCATTGAGATGGCTCTCAGCGGCATTTATTATGTAGTCTTTATCAAATTACAACTTGTTTCACCCTCTTGAATAATTTATGATTATAAAGTGTATCACAGATATATTTAAAAATCAAATATTTTGTTTGCAAAACCAAAATATTTTGTTTACAAACAATAATATATCCTGTATAATAAAAAAAGAAAATACCCAGGAGGCAAAAAATGTATAAATACACTAAAAAGCTGTCTGTTTTACTTATATTCTCACTAATAATGATTTATGGGGGAACCTCCGCGCTTGCGGCAGGCGGTTATACAATTCCGGGAAAGGAGCCGGCCGCAGGGGAAACCTCTGTGCCTGAGAAAACTGCAACGCCGGATACGGAAATAAATGAACCTGAGGAAACTGCTGTTCCGTCAGAAAGTTCTGCGCCGGAGCAGACGGATGCAAAACACGGATATGTCATACCCGGTTCGGAAACTAAGCCGTCTGCAAAGCCTAAAAATACCGACAAACCGCAGTCGGAGGCAAAATCCATGTCGGCACAGGAATACTTATCGTCGATTACGCTTGCTTTTGTTGACGGAATAAGTGAAATTACTCCGAGTAACTCAGATGTTATTTTTCGTGCTGCGATGGTAAGGGTTCCTGAGGAAAGAATTGTTACAGCGCAATGGTACATAAACGGTGAGCCGCGCGAGGACTATTACAGTGCGGATTTTAAGGTATATAACGGACGTATGACAAGTTTTGAGTATTATGTACCGTTTACTAAGGATACTGAGGACAGTGAACTGACTGTCATGCTTGAACTTAAATCCGGAGGGGCTATACGCCGCGTTGAAAAACGTGTCAGAATTTCTAATCACGGAAACGAGTGGTATGACAATCTGGAGGTTGAAAGAGTATTTGATATTGTAAAGCCTGTTGAAATAGAGGCTACAGTCAAAAACTGGACATATACATATAAGGACGGAAGTCTGTCCGCAACAAACGGAAGTCTTGATGCCGGCGCGTATGTGTATTATATGGATCATTCGGGAACATATGCCGCTAAAATATGGATTCCGGAGGAATCAAGAATATGCTGGGTGCCGTATTACAGCATTGTAATATCCGATAAAGATTATACTGTTTACGAGGATTTTTCCGAAACCGATAAAGAAATTTTTGTTGATGCAAAGGGATACAGCAGCAATACCGATTATCTTTTGTGGGTGAATCTTGAAAGACAAAAGGTTAATGTTTTTCAAGGCTCAGAGGGAAACTGGAAGCTTATACGTGTTTCAAGCTGTTCGTCCGGTAAAAATTCAACCCCAACGCCTACAGGGGTAATGACATATTGTGCCTACGGTAACGGTTGGTTTCATGATACGTATTATGTAAAACCGGTTATGTATCTTAATCTTGAACGCGGAATAGCACTGCATTCAATATTATTTAACCCAAACGGAACAGTACAGGACGGAACGCAGGGCAGACCTGTGTCGCACGGCTGTGTGCGTATGCCGTATGATGAGATAAAATGGCTTGCGGATTATATTCCGGTAGGAACTACAGTAGTGGTATTTTAGTCAGGAAAACAAATAAGGTTGAATAAAACTCAAAAGGAGCTGCAGCAAAATGATTCCATTTTGCTGCAGCTCCTTTATGATATAATCTCCGCTGCACAGCGGCAGATTCATTATCTGAATTTACGCTTTCTGGCTGCCTCGGATTTCTTTTTGCGTTTTACACTGGGCTTTTCATAATGCTCTCTTTTTCTAACCTCAGATAAAACGCCTGCCTTAGCACAGGAACGCTTAAAACGGCGCAGTGCGCTGTCTAATGATTCATTATCCTTTACTCTGATCTCTGCCATGGTTACTACCCTCCCTCCAAGTATGGTCAACACTAAGATGTCAAGGTAAAATTTCTACTCTTGCAATTATACAGAAATTTATGGGTTCTGTCAAGCCAATCCGCAAAATTTTTTATTATTTTTCAGAAATCATTTCTTTTATTTTTCCGATTGCGTCCGAAATACCGCCGACACCGTCTATTAAACCGCACTCTGCTGCTTCTTCGCCGAACAGTATTGTGCCTACGTCATTGGCAATCTTTTTTGTTTCCATCATAAGCTCCCGAAAGGCTTTTCTTTTGATGCTTGAGTTTCTGACAACAAAATCAATCAGTCTGTCCTGAAGCTTGTTAAAATAATTAAACATTTGCGGAACGCCGATAACAGTTCCGTTCATTCTTATGGGATGGATCGTCATTGTGGCAGACGGAACTATAAGGGAGTATTTTGCCGATACCGCCAGCGGAACACCAATGCTGTGTCCGCCGCCGAGAACAATAGATACTGTCGGCTTGCTCATTCCCGCAATCATTTCGGCAATGGCAAGACCTGCTTCGACGTCACCGCCCATTGTGTTTAACAGCAGTAAAAGTCCGTCGATGCTGCTGTCCTCCTCTACCCGTACAAGCTCAGGTATTATATGCTCGTATTTAGTGGTTTTGCTCTGCGGCGGCAGAATTGTATGACCTTCTATTTCGCCGATAATGCTCATACAATATATTCTGTTGTCATCGCTTTCGACCGATACGGCAGCCATATCTCTGATTTTTTCATCTTTATTGTTGTTGCTGCCGTCGTCGTTTTTTTGATTGTCAGTGCTTTCGTTTTCAGCCTTGCTGTTATATAATGAGTATGATTCATTGTTATTTTGTTTCATTTGCTAATCTCCTTTATGTATATAATATATCCAAATATTCTGATACTATAAAAGAGATTTTTATATCATTATGCAAATAAATAAAAATCCGAACCCGGTACCAATCGGTATAAGGTTTGGATTATTACGGTGAGAATTTATCGGCATTGTGGGATTGTTCGGACAACTTGCGAGTGTTCTTGCAGAACTTAACAAAAAACATAGTAAAATCAAAGGGATGTGACGTTCAACAATCAGCAATAACTCAAAAATTAAATATTTCATTTGCAAAAAAAGCAACTTGTGATAAAATAGGAATATGACACGAAATGTCACTTCGATTTATTGTATACTGAAAATACAATAAACTTGATTGGAGTGATAAAATGCAGTACAGTAAAAATTGGATAAGGTGGCGAGCATTTGTAAAACCCACGACCTGTTACGAATGTTTAACAAGAAACGGCAGAATATTTTCGTTTTATGAGCTTTTAGATATTGGCGAGCCGCAGTTGTATCCAAATTGCAACTGTCGTTTGGAACGGATGGAAGCCGTTGAAGCAGGCAAGGCGACAAATATGGGAATGGCAGGCGCAGATGCGTGGCTAAAGTATTTCGGCGAACTACCGGATTACTATATTTCGGAGAATGAAGCTAGGTTGCTTGGTTGGGTGAATATTTATGGCAACTTAGATAAAGTTGCTCCGGGGAAAATGTTATCAAAAGGGATTTATAGAAACGATGATGGCGTTTTACCGCAAAAGAACAGTCGTATATGGTATGAAGCCGATATAAACTATACGGATGGATATAGAAACGCTCAGCGAATTGTATTTTCAAACGATGGACTTGTATTTGTAACTTATGACCATTATAAAACATTTATCGAAATAATAGGAGGATATGAATAATATGCAGGAAATAATATTGGATTTTACAAATTGCAAGCATTTGCTTGATTTACATAAGGAATTGAAAGAAAAATTCGGTTTTCCGGATTATTACGGTGAGAATTTATCGGCATTGTGGGATTGTCTGGATAACTATTGTAATTGGGATTTGATTGTTTATGTGCGGGGAATATATGAATTGCCTAATGAATGGGATGAATATATAGAAAAAATATTGAAGATTTTTAATGATGTGCATAATTCGACGCCAAATATAAGATTTAAAGTCATATCATAAAGTGCAGAAGTTGTAAAAATGCAATAAAACGTGTAAAAAACGTGTAAGCAAAAACAAGAACCGCAGAATTTCGGCGGTTCTTGCTATATTGGTGCGCGTGTTCTTACAGAATTTATGCAAAAATGGCATAAAATCAAGGGTTTCAGCGTGCCAAAGGCACGTAATATCGTAAAAAGGTGGTAGCGACAGCGAGCCGTCGTGAGGGCGTTTACAACTGAACAGGAGAGCTGAGCGTGCCTTTTTACGAAAAAGGAAGAGCAAGCGATATAAAGCATGCTCTGACGTGGTGCGGATAAGAGGACAGAAGGAAAAAATTCAGAACTCTTACCGCGTGGCAGTGCCCGGCTGCTAT
>CAJLFL010000149.1 GCA_905205855.1 uncultured Eubacteriales bacterium
TTTAAGTACATTATTCTCATAAATCCGCGAATACCCTATAGCTTTGTTGTTCATAAGAAACCTCCTCAATTCTATAAAGGAATTTTTTGAGGAAGTGGAAACCAAAAATTTTAATTTCCTTGTATTTTAATCTTGTTCCAAATTGGAACAAGGTTCCGTATTTTTTCTTTTCTTTCACTTTAATGGCTATAAAATGAACAAATACAGAGAGAAAATCAACCTATATCCGCAATCTTTACGGCACGAAAGTGACGGCAAGCTTCCCGTTTGTATATACAAACAGATTGAATATTGGGCAAGCCCAAACCCTTTTAACCTTGTTCCAATTTGGAACAAGGTCAACACATGAAAAAGAGGTGCGCAATAGCACACCCCTTTGCGAAAATCTTTGGTATGTTGGTTCTATGTTTTATAATGTTCTATGTTTTATCATATACGCTACAGTCCAACCAGTAATAACTATAATTGATGCTATAATCATTTGCCAGTTGGTAATATGAATTGTTTCACTATCTGGCTTTAATAAATTCCCAGTTGTAATCCCCCAATTAAAATAGCTTATAACAATGCCAAGTATTGTCACAACTAATATTATTAGTAACATGGAAAAAAACTTACTCATGCTGAAATGATCCAAAAGCTTATAGGAAACAATAACTAAATAAATTGGAACAACTATTGTCCCTACAAAAATTTCAATGAGCGATATTTCACCATTCCTTTCCAAAAACAAAAGCGGCAGAAAGATCAAATGAATCACTATAGGAATTAAATAATATATCCACATGTTGCGCCTCCTCATATCCGCCTCACCATCCAATCACAGAATTGGCGTAATTTGCCTTTTCCCACTTCTGTGCCCATGGACTTCCTTGCACATACAATGTTGCATAGTTTAACAATGCACTATATGCACCACCATATGTAAAAGAACTGTTCATAAATACCTCGGCAAATTTTGATGTCGCATTATTAGGTCTTAATCCGCCTTTAAATCCTAAATCCTTCATATAGGTTCCAGCGTTTGTAGCATTTGATAAAGTACCTTTGCTTAATGAAGCATATGTGCGATCCAAGCAATTATTCCACGAAAGATTATAGGGGCTGTTTTGTCCTTGGAATACTACACTACCGCCATCCAATTCATGAGTTTTAGAATCTTTATGAAAGCTGTTGGAATGAGCACCTCGGACATCGGCATACGCTGCATCTAACGATGCTGTAAAATCTCCCACAATATATGTTGAAGAATTATAATTAGATGTAATATCTTTAAAGCCGTTATCCGCCAAGAATTTATTTAACCCATTATTAAAATCATCTAAAGTGCCCATGTATTCATGGGGTATGCGAATGACAGCGGCAGCCTTATTACCCCAATATGTATAGAACCAATCACCATTTGCATCTTGATAAATAGCTGATGTATGTCCTTGCTTCAATGCAGCTTCACTATTTGTAATGATAATTGCATCTTCACCCAAAGGATCAATGTACATAATCGGATTGTTATTAGCATACACATACCAGTTTAATCCCGCTTTCGCTGGATCTTCGGTGATGAATCGTCCTATACTCGTGTCATAGTAACGATTCCGCAAGTAAATCAGCCCACTGCACAAATCTGTATACTCCCCGCAATAGAGGAAGGGGTTTATGTTTTCATTATCAGTCTGCAGGTTTCCAAATGCGTCGTAGCTATAGTTTTCTCCGGCATAACCTGTTACGTTTCCGTGTCCGTCATACACATAATACTGCGCCGTTGATGTACCGCTCCTGCCGGCTATCAGTTTTATTCCGCGATAATAGCTTGACTTAGCATTTCTGTTTTCGTCCGCATCACTTACTATGTTACTGCCATCCCACACATGCAGTGTTACTTCGCCGTTTACCGTCTTTTTGATTCGTCTGCCTTGCACATCATATGCATAGCTTACATTCAGTCCCGTTTCCGTCTGTACTGTTTTAAGACGGTTTAATCCGTCATAGCTATAGCTTACAGACATTGCTCCATCCGTATTTTCTGCCGCTCCGCTGCCTATTGCCGATAATTCATGCTCTGCTGACGCACCCTCCGCATTTGTCGGATTTCCGCTCTGCTTGCAGGTCAGATTTCCGCTGTCGTCATATGTATAACTCGTATCTGTTTGACTTCCGTTATCCGTAACTGTTGTATGCAGCAGTCTGTTGTTTGCATCATAAGTATAACTGCTGATTATTCCGCCGTTTGTCATGTTGATTCGGTTGCCGCGGCTGTCATACTCATATGACGTGCTTGTATTTATGCCGTCTTTGGTTTGTGTTTCACTTTTTAACTGTCCCAAGCCATCATAAGTATATGCTGTATCTCCGTTCAGACTGTCGGTCTTTTCAGTCCGGTTTCCATCAAGCCGATAGCTATAGCTGTAATCCGCTCCGCTGCTGTTGCCGAGAGCAGTCAGAAGCCCTGCTTTGTTATAGCTGTATTCAGCAGTGTTATCCGGTGTTATTTCTTTTATCAGTCTGTCGTTTGCATCATAGGTATAGCTTGCCGATATTCCGTTGTTATAGCTTACATTTGTAAGTCGGTTTATGTTGTCATAGGTATAGGCTGCGTTTTGAGTTACCGCTCCGTTTTGCGTTAAGGTATAGGTTTTGCGGTTACCGTCTGCATCATATGTATATGTCTTCACCTGCTTATTATTTCCATTTCTTTCCCTTATTACATTTCCCATCTCATCATAAGCATAAAATGTCGGAGATATACTAAATTCCTCTCTGTCACCACATGAAAGCAATAAATTATTGGCACTGTAATTCCACATGCAATACATCGTATCAGCAGAGTCGTACAAACGTTTCACACTTCCATATGCGTTATACGTATAATAAGCTGTATTACCGTTACGGTCTGTCTTGGTTTCCGGCAGTCCGGCAAGATTATATGTGCTTGTTTCTGACTTACCGAGGGCGTCTGTTGTTTTTGTCACATTGCCAAAACGGTCATACTCATACGAAACAACCGATGCTCCCTCCGGCAGGGCAGTGTTTAAATCTGTCAGCTTTTCTGTCTGTCCGGTAACACACTTTGTAATATTTCCCACGCTGTCATATGCGTACTGTGTATAGATATTACGCGTACCATCATTTACCTTTACAGTTATAAGACGGTTTCGGCAGTCATATTCATTTTCTGTTATCGTATAGCTTTCTGCCTCACCGGGTTTATTATTTTGCCGCTTTGTCATTACTACATTACCATTTTTATCATAGTAAGTCAAGCTTTTTGTATCCGTATTATCTTCAAACGGAACTGTGCGTTTTACTTCGCGTCCGAGTCCATCATAAGTATATATAGTTTTATTACCCATATAATCGGTTGAACTTGTTATGTTTCCCTGTTTATCATATTCTGCCGTCGTATATGTTCCGTCTGCGCGATAACTCTTTATCGGCTTGTTAAGATAATCATATTCTGTCATTGTTGTATATTCGCCGAGGTTTTCCATATATGTTCTGCCGCCGCGCGTTTTTATTACATTATTTTGCAAGTCGTACCAGTACATATTTTTATTCAGCAGATTTGTATCCGAAACCACTCCTTTATAAAAGCTTTCGCTTATAACATTGCCATAGCCGTCTGTTTCCGTTACAGTGGTCGGTTTTACAAAATCCGCGTCACCGACATAGCTTTTAGTTACTATTGATGTCGCCGCGTTTACAAGTTCTTGTTCCGAATCATCAGGCAGTAAAATAACTTTTGCTGAATACGCTCCATGCAATGCACTGAACTCAAGTTCTGTTCCACCCGTCAAATCAAATACTGCCGTGAGTTTTTTATTATTTCTGAATTTTCCGCTTTTTATTTCTTTGTTATCAAGATATACTTTTAGTTCGCCGTCTGCATAGCTTGCCGATTTTGACATATCGGTAAATATAACAAACGCTTTTTTATAACCCGTTACCGTAACATTTTTTATACTATTGCTCGGACAAACGGTAACGCTGTTATTAAAGCTATAGGAATAGGAGGAGGTTTCTGTATCAAGAACAGTATCGTTTTCCTTATCTGTTTTGGTAATCACACGACCAAGATCATCATATGTATACTCGCGTTTTACTGCTGTTCCGCCTATTTCCATATATGATATTTCGGATGTCGGTCTGTCAAGCTTATCATAGGTATATTCAGCTATAGTTTTACTGACATCATTGTCAAGATAAATCTTTTTCAGCTTGCCCATCGGCGTAAATGAGCGCGTGGTAAGATTCCCGTTTTCATCAGTAACCGAAAGTTTATTGTTACTTATGTCATAAGCTATGCTTTGCTCTGTCCGATCCGGATTTATTTGCTTTGTTACCTGACCGAGCATATCATATTCATATCGTGTTGTATTGCCGTTGCCATCCGTTTCCGCCGTCTTTCTGCCAAACGAATCAATGCTAACGGAGGTTGTAATACTTTCAGCCACGCCGTCGGCATTTTTTGAACCTGAGGTTGTCGAGGTTATTGTGTATGAACAATCCGTGTTGTATGTATATGTATAATTTGTTGTTACAATTCCGCCTGTTCCGCCCATGCTTTGTATTTTTTCAGAGGATTTTGTTCCGTCCGGATTATATGTGTATGATATAGTATCTTTAAGTACATTATTCTCATAAATCCGCGAATACCCTATAGCTTTGTTGTTCATGGTCAAAGTGTTTTGTTCTTTAATATCACCGCCGCTGAGTCGTTTTGTCACTTTTGTCAACAGCAAACCGTATGAATTGTCATATGTATATGTTTCGGCAGACTCACCGTTTTTATAGAGTGTTGGTTTTCCGGTATCACGTTCATAATCAGTATCCACAGCCGAAACTACATTAACTCCATAATATGTCAATGTATTGGTAACAGGTGCTCTGCGTGCGTTTACTATTGCTTTTTTTGACATAGAGTCCGGTTCACCCACGCCGTTACCATAGCTGTATTCTTTAGTAACAGTGTTTAAAATAACACTCTTTTCACCTTTGTATTCTGTCTTGTCCGTAAGCAATCGCCCAAGCGAATCATATTCTTTTGAATTTACCGATTTATGACCGTTTTCCAGTGTTTGTGTTGTTACGAAGGTTTTGTAGGTTTTAATGACAGGATCTTTAGTCGGATACCAGTTACCATTATACGTAAAGCTCATATCAGCTTTAAGTTCTCCGTTCTCATAGCTTTTTTCACCCGTAACACGGTAAAGCAAATAATCACAGTAGCTTTTATAGCTGTATAATGTGCTCAAAAGCTGCGATCCCTCAACATACTGAAACATCGTAGGTTTATCTTCATAAGTATATTTTTTTTGAGCATTTGT
>CAJLFL010000150.1 GCA_905205855.1 uncultured Eubacteriales bacterium
GAAGAACAGTCATACTTTATGTATATAAATTACAACAACATAAAAGAATTGCTTTCGTACGTAAATGAGGCCGCAAGCGCAGATGATATATATAAGTTGCTGGAAGCTCCGGAAAATAGTTTTGCAATAGATAAGGAAAAACTACAGGATTATCTGAAAGAGATTTCAAAGGTTTTTTATGAAATAAAGACGGATAAGACATATACAGATGTTCAAAAAATGATAAATGACTATAAAACAGCTGAAGCAATAGGTCAGCTTCGTTGTGGCGTCGATGGTAATACTGTATTAAAGATGTATAACTCGTACTTTGATGCGGAGTATGATGAGTTTTCCAAGTTGTCGGAGACAGTGCGTGCGGAGATACTTTCAGTTTTGACAAAGAGCAGTTATGCAAAGGATAGTGCAGCTGAAATATATCGCAGGGCAGTGGTATATGCACGTGTAGCAAAGGCAGATAGTTGGGATGAACTGAAAAATGCAATGATTGAGTATGATAGTGAATTAGACCTTGATAAAGATTACTTTAATTCTATTGTAAACAGGGATGATGTATATGATAATATGTATAAAAACCGTTCCGAAATCAAGGATTATAGCTGTATAAAAAAAGTATTTTATACAGTGTCAAAAATGGTTTATGAGAATGAGAATAAAAAGAGCAGTAATAATACAGGCAGTATAAGCGGCGGTGGCGGTTATCGTGGCGGCGCCACTAATATAAGTGTATCAAATGAGATAAAACAGGAGATAGATAACAAGGATAATGACAGGTCTGCTCTTACGGATATTTCGGACCATTGGGCAGAGGAATATATAACTGCTCTTGTAAAACTCGGTGTAGTTTCCGGTTTTGAAGATGGAAGCTTTCATCCGGATAATCTTGTTACCAGAGCGGAGTTTGTAAAGCTTATGACCGGAGCACTTAACTTAAAAGGCGGTGCAGATAGTCGTTTTGCGGACGTGCCGGCGGATTCGTGGTATTGTTCATATGTAAATGCGGCATTTGCTGCAGGTCTTATTACGGGTGACGTCAGCGGAATGTTTAGACCGGAGGACAACATAACTCGCCAGGAAACCGCGGCAATAATCTATCGTGCATTGGGGGATAAGCTTGAGGTGAGGACGGAAAAAACTGATTTTACGG
Organism: uncultured Eubacteriales bacterium; assembly: GCA_905205855.1. Taxonomy (GTDB): domain Bacteria; phylum Bacillota; class Clostridia; order Monoglobales; family Monoglobaceae; genus Ructibacterium. The sequence goes on from CAJLFL010000150.1 coordinate 1,148, forward strand.
ATTATACTGCTATTGAGGACTATGCTCGAAAGTCGGTAGGTATACTTGGCGCGGCAGACATAATAAGCGGTATGCCGGACGGCAGCTTTGCGCCGAAGGCAAACACAACCCGTGCAGAGGCGGCTGCGCTGATTTACAGAGCTGTATACAAGTGAGAGGTGGTTTTATGAAACGAATAGGAATATTATTTATTATATGTATGTTGCTGACGTGTCAGGTACGGGCATTTGAAAATCAAGATTATACTGATACAGCAGCATTAGAATTGATAGAATACCTCTCTGATACCACCGGTATAGAATTTAACGGGTTTTCTGATGATATAGTCACAAGAGGTGAATTCATTGTCTTGCTGTCAAAAATTCTGACAAAAAACGTTCCGGTGAAAGAAAACTGCGTATTTAAAGACGTTAATGCTGATAGTGAGCTTTCATATGCATTAAATTATGCTCAAAAAGCCGGAATTGTATCAGCAGCAAAAGAGTTTTTGCCCAATGACGAGCTGACAAAGGATGCGGCTGTTAAAATGGCTGTATGTGCTTTGGGATACCGTGTTAAGTCAGAACTGAGCGGAGGCTATCCTCTCGGATATATGAGGGTGGCACGGGATATATACTTGACAGATGGTATAGGCGGGATGACAGAGTGTGCCATAACATCAAATGAAGCGTATGTGCTGCTTGGAAATATGCTGAGAGCAAACATGTATGAGCTATATTCGGTAAAAGGCGAATACAAAAATTATGGTGTGAGCAACGGAACCATTCTCAGCTCCATTTATGATATAGAGTGTACAGAGGGCATAGTAAGAGCCAATGCATATACTTCTCTGACCGATTCCAATGGCGGCGTAGGCACGGATAGAATCAGAATCGGCACAAGAGATGTAAATTATTATGGAACAGATGATTACCTTGGTTATAATGTGCGCGCTTATATCAGAGACGCTGACGGTGCAAATGAGTGTGTTCTGCTCGAACCATGCAACACAAAAACAATAACTTTCAGCGGCAGAGAGTATAAAAATACCAATAACGAAAATGTGAATATTTATTCGGCGGAGGGTGAAAAAAAGAGTTTTAACTTAGACAGCAATGTAAAGTATATCTTTAATAAAAAGGCTATTGGTGCAGCGGCTGCCGCAGCACTGCCAAAGGATAATGAGTATTCTGTAACCATGGTGGATTCAGATGAAGACAACATTTACGACTGCGTTATTATAAAACAGTACAGATATTGTGTTGTTAAAGGTGTAGACACAAATAAAGGAATAATAACAGATGTAAATGGAATTGAAAATCAGATAAGTCTGCCCGATGATGAAAAGGCATATAAATTCTATGGTTCATATAATGGAGAAGAAATATCTTCGGCCGGTGATATTCAAAGCGACATGCTTCTCGCAGCAGTAATCAGCACAGACGGTACGGCGGCTGATGTGTATGTTTGCGATAAGACAAAAAACGTAAAGGTTGTTTCGCACAATGCCGGCGATTTAAAACTGCGCGGTGAGGACGGCAATGCCTATGAGTATGGAGCATATTTTAAAAAGTATTACGAAAAAGATGTTTCTTTTGATTCCGCTGCCGTTCTTATGCTTGGCATGAACGGCGAGATTGTAGCGGGAAGCTTTAAATCGAGTGGAAGTGCATATGGCTGGTTGGTTGCCCAAAACAGAAATACAGGTATATTCGGAAAGTCGAAGATTAAAATTTTCAGTGAAAGCGGAAAGATGTCAGTATTTGATATCAGCGATAAGGCAACTTTAAACGGAGGAAAACCAACTGCAAAGATAGATGATGTTATAGCCGGAATGAGCGAGAACAACAGGCTGATAAAGTATGCTTTAAACTCTGATGGAGAAATAAAAAACATTGATACTGCAGAGCCATATGCCGGCGGTCTTAAGTTTCCGGATTATGATAATGATAATAATTCACTCACTTTATTTTATAACGGCTACAGTAGTGCTATCAGATTCAGAAGTGAAACAGGTTCATTTGATGATAAATTCGGAATAAAAAATGCAGTTGTGTTTGTTATTCCGAAAAAAGTTGCGGATCGGGGAGATGACGATTTGTATCGTACCACATCCGCATCCGGACTCCTGAATGATGAAAGTTATACAGTAATGAGCTATGATTATAACGAGTCGATGGAGGCATCTGCCGTTGTCGTGTTTGAAGATTCATCCGATATATCAAAAGTTACATCAGATGGTATGGTGGTTCAGGATGTGTATAAAACTCTTGATAATAATGGGGAAAACTGTTATGGAATTTCGATAAGTGACAATGGTACATACAAGACATTATATTCCTGCGAAAGGACAGAAACAGCAATAAAGGGGCTGCGTCCGGGTGATATTATACGTGTGGGAGTATCAGGCAGCACAGTAAGGTCGATAAGACGCGAGTATTCCTATGAGGAAAATAAACTATTTGGAACATACGGTGAAGGCGCAAATACAAATTGGGTAAGCGGGTTGGTATATGAAACTGATGGCAATACAATGAGTATCGCAAATGGAATACGCAATATAGATGGAATTGAATTTGACAAGTTGAGGGCAGTAACAGTTTCAAGTGCGGTTTCATACATACATATAAAAACCGGCAGCAATGGTAAAAATGTTGAAAGTGCAGTTGTACGTCCAACACTCGACAAGGATATAAGAGGTGCACGTCTTAATGGTACAAATGCATCATTTGCGGTTGTACAGAGGAGATATTACAGTACAAGACGTATATTCATTTATGTTATAGACTGACGGAGGAATTATGGAGCTTGAAGAAGTAAAGAGTTTTATACTGGAAAGAACACTTAAAATGGCAGAAAAGGCAGGAAATAGGCTTCCGTGCGGAACCCAAAATGGTATATACCACTATAAGGACGATGGCGGTTGGACGGGCGGATTTAATATAGGCTTGCTGAACTATTGTTATTTGCTGAGTGGTGACAGCGTATATCTTGAGTATGCAGACAAGCCGCGTTTTCGTTTGACAGACAGGCTGAAAAGAAACCCGCAAAGCCTTGACCATGATGTGGGTTTTTTATACCTTCCATCGGAGTATGCACGTTATAAGCTGCGCGGTGATAATGATGGAATGAAAAATACGGTGCTTGCAGCCGAGTGGCTGTGCAAGCGGTATAATCCTAACGGAAGATTTATACGTGCATGGAATAAGTGGGGCGATAATGAGTTTGGCAGGAATAATGAAGGAAGAATAATTATTGACTGTATGTATAATTTGCCAATTTTGTTTATAACGGCTAAGTATACAGGAGATAAAAAATTTTATGAAATCGCTGAAAACCATGCGGAAACATGCTTGAACACCATTGTTCGCCCAAATGGTACTACATATCATACATATGTATTTGATCCGAAAACCGGTAAACCGAAATTCGGTCAAACGTTTCAGGGATATGCAGATGATTCGTGCTGGTCAAGAGGTCAGGCGTGGGCTGTGGGCGGATTTGCTATGGCGTATGCCTATACAGGAAGAAAAGAGTTTCTTGAAGCATCAAAAAAGACGGCAAAGGTTTTTCTGGATAACTTAGAGGATAACTATCTGCCAAAGTGGGATTTTAGTCTAAAGGGAAGAAAAGATATGCCTATAGACGCGTCTGCGGCAGTAATTTGCTCATCCGGGCTTTTGGAACTTTCAAAGCTCTGTGAAAACTATGAGGCTATGCAATATCGTGCTGCCGCGATTCGGCTTGCAGAGGCTGTTTGGGAGCATTGTGCGCTGAAAAATGGCGAGGATTCGGATGGACTTATAACCGGATGCACAGGATTTTATAACGAAAATGCAGAGGTTAATCAAAATCTGATATTTGGTGATTATTATTTTGTCGAAACAATTGCAATGCTTTTGGGAATTGAAAAACTGACACAATAGCTTTTGCGTTGCAAATGTTGTTAAATTATGATATATTATTATTGATACAGAAAAAACCAAGTAACAGGGGAATAGGTGTAATGAAAGAAAGAATGTCAAGAGTTTTAAAAGTATTTAGATTTAGAAATCACAGCAAGATATATTTTTCTTTTATTGCATCTTACCTTATATTCAGTATAATATTATTGGCAATAAGCTTTTCTTATGCAAGTGTTCTTCGTCAAAAGCTGGTAACAGAGTATAATAACTCGTACAGAT
>CAJLFL010000151.1 GCA_905205855.1 uncultured Eubacteriales bacterium
CGCCGTGATTTAGGCTGGCGCGACATTGTAAATCCCAAAAATAATAAATAGTATTCTGCTCCGCAGCCTATGCAGGAAAGATTGCGTTAAGTTTTCTTTCTGCATGTGCAGCCGGAAATCAAACTATATATGTTTGGACTCCGTTTGCCTATGCTGCGGAGTTTTTATAAGGGTGATACGGTATGTTGTCTGCCTGCTGCATTATAAGATGAAGTTAAAATAATGATTTTTTGCTTACAAGGCAGTGATAAAATGAATGACGAGATTATAAAACGGCTTATTCCGGTTACTGCAGAGGAAAAGCGTATACTTGAGGGCTGCGGTAATATTGACAGAGAAATATATATGCATGACGGCTCTGATATGATAAATGCCAAAAAGCTTTTGGAAAAAGGAAAAATAATTACTCTCAGGGCACATACAAGGTTTGTTCATTTTCCGGAGCATACGCATGATTTTGTTGAAGTTATTTATATGTGCAGCGGCAAAACGACACATATAATAAACGGTGAAAAAATAGTATTAAACTGCGGCGAATTGTTGTTTCTCGGCAGAAATGCTGTGCAGGAAATATTGCCGGCAGGTAAAAACGATATTGCGGTGAACTTTATTATTTTACCGGCGTTTTTTGATAAAGTTCTTGATATGCTCGGTAATGAAGAAACTCCGCTGAAAAGCTTTGTTGCGGATTCCTTGAAGGGCGAGGATGGGAATGGTGTTTATCTCCATTTTAAGGTGGCGGATGTCCTTCCGGTACAGAATCTTGTCGAAAACCTTGTGTGGAACTTGCTCTATGACGAAGAAAACTCAAAAAGTATAAATTCAGTTACTGTTGGGTTGCTGTTTTTGCAGCTGCTTAACCTTACCGACAGACTGGAATACAGAAATAAAAAAGAGCAGAATCTTATGTATATTTTCAGATATATAGAAGAACATTATTGTGACGGAGAACTTAAAGAACTTGCTGATATACTGCACTACGATTTCAGTTGGCTCTCGCGTGAGATTAAGCAGAGAACAGGCAAGACCTATACAGAACTTATACAGGATAAACGCTTGTCAAAGGCCGCTTTTTTTCTGCGTAGCACATCGGTAAAGGTATCGGAAATTGCAGTAAGAACAGGATATGCTAATATAAGCTATTTTCACAGAATATTTAAGAAAAAGTACGGAGTATCTCCGGCACAGTACAGAAAGCAGAAAGGATGATAAAAATGGAACTCGGTCAGGCAATAAGAAACAGAAGAAGTATACGCAGATATAAAAGCGGAGTTCAGATGTCAGATGATGAAATAAAGACAGTGCTTGAAGCTGCAATGATGGCACCGAGCGCAAGAAACACCCGCCCGTGGGAATTTACAGTCTTAAAAAGCGATGAAGCCAAGAAAAAAGCTGTAGAGCTTCATCCGTATGCAAAACATCTCAGGGATGCGTCAATCGGAATAATAGTATCAGCACGTCCGGATTTACAGGACGGCATAGCGGAGGGATACTTCCCTCAGGACTGCGGCGCAGCGATAGAGAATATTTTGCTTTCAGCTTTGGATTTGGGATATGGCTCATGCTGGTGCGGAATTTATCCCAGAGAAGAACGTGTGGAGATTTTCAGAAAGGAATATGAAATAAAGGGAATACCTATGGCACTTATTGTAATAGGAAAAGCTGACGAGGAACCGAATCCGAGAGGGTTTTATGAACCGTCAAAGGTTACAGTGTTGTAATTTAATCAAATAAGGACACTTTTTAAGACAAATTGTGTCCTTTATTTTTTCAATATTATACTTTAATATAAATAAAGAGGGTAAATATTATGAATAAAAACGTTAAAAAGACATATCATCTTGCAGTTGATATAGGTGCGTCATCAGGAAGACATATTTTAGGATGGACAGAGGATGGAATCTTAAAAACAAAAGAGATATATAGGTTTGAAAACGGTCTTAAACGCTGCGGAAATGTTTTGGCATGGGATATAGAAAATCTTGAACTTCAGGTTAAAACAGGTATAAAAAAATGTGCAGATGAGGGAATCTGCCCTGAAACGGTTGCTATAGACACTTGGGGTGTTGACTATGTTCTGCTGGATAAAGACAAACAGATAATATCTCCTGTCTACTGTTATCGCGACAACAGAACGGAAAAAGTTATTGATGAAGTATACAGTATTATTTCAAAAGATAGTTTATACCGAATCACCGGCATACAGGAGCAAGCATTTAATACAATTTTTCAGCTGTACTGTGATAAAAAATCAGGGCGTCTTGATAATGCAGAGCATTTTATGATGATGCCTGCATATCTTTCATACTGTCTTACCGGTAAAATTGAAAATGAATTTACCGAGGCAAGTACCTCCGGTATGCTTGATGCAAAAACGGGCGGCTGGAGCAAGGATATAATTGACTCTCTCGGTTTGCCGGAAAGACTTTTTAAACCGCTTATGATGCCGGGACAAAGGCTTGGCTCTTTCAGTAATGAGTTTAAGGCTTATGCCGGTTTTGACGCAGATGTTGTATTTTGTGCAAGCCATGATACCGGCAGCGCGGTTGCGGCGTGTCCGCTGGAGAAAAACGGACTTTATATATCTTCAGGTACATGGAGTCTTATAGGAATGGAGCTGTATAATCCGGTTTTAAAAACTGAGGCGGATAAAGCAGGATTCAGCAACGAGGGCGGTGTCAACAGGACTACAAGATTTTTAAAGAATTATATGGGCATGTGGCTTTTGCAGAACATTCGCCGCAATATAAATAAAGAAAAAACTTATGATGAAATGATGTATCTTGCTCAGGAAAGCGGCGAGTACGAATATTTTGACGTAAATGCACAATGTCTTGTTGCACCGGAAAATATGATTGACGCTATAAGAGGTCTGCTTAAAAAACCGGATATGCCGCTTGGTGTTGTTATAAACAGTGTTTACCATTCACTGGCAGAATCATATAAGCAGGCTGTGGAAAACATTGAAAAACTGACCGGTGAGGAAGTTGCGGCAATTCATATTGTAGGCGGCGGTTGTCAGGATAAGTATCTTGACAGACTCACATCAGAATATACAGGAAAAACAGTGACAGCCGGACCGGTTGAAGCAACGGCGATAGGAAACCTTATAGCTCAAATAATGTCCGTAAAACCGGGTTATACAATTGAGGACGCGCGCGAGCTTGTTCGTTTGTCATTTGCAATTCAGGAGGTATAATAATCATGCAGCCTCCTGTCTGTATAAATTATATAGCCGCAGCTGCACAAGAAGTCGTTTTGTGTATGCTGATGGCGGAAAGGGTGTTAAAATGAGCAGATTTGAGGAGGCAAAACAAATCTATTCCGGATACGGGGTAGATGTCGAGAGTGCATTGAATACACTTAAAAGCATATCAATTTCAATGCATTGCTGGCAGGGAGATGACGTTGGCGGATTTGATTCAAAGGAGAGTCTGTCAGGAGGAATACAGACAACGGGGAATTATATCGGCAAGGCAACAACGCCTGCACAGCTTATGCAGGATATTGACAAGGCAATATCATTAATTCCCGGAAAAAAGAAAATAAATCTTCATGCAAGTTATGCGATTTTTGATGACGGAGAGTTCGCTGACCGTGATAGTCTTAAACCGGAACATTTTGCAAAATGGGTTGAATTTGCAAAGGAAAGAAACATGGGTATAGATTTCAATCCTACATATTTTTCACATCCGATGGTTAAGGACAATCTTACGCTTTCATCACCGGACGAAAATGTAAGAAAGTTCTGGGTTGAACATGGCAGACGCTGTATAGAGATCTCTCAGTATTTTGCTGAAGAAACAGGCGTTCCGTGCGTTATGAATATTTGGATTCCGGACGGATATAAGGATATACCGGCAGACAGACTCGGACCGCGCGCTCGGTTTAAAAAATCTCTTGATGAAATTCTGTCGGTTGACTATGACAAGAGTAAGGTTTATGTGTGTGTAGAATCCAAGGTATTTGGAATAGGTCTTGAATCATATACAGTCGGTTCGGCTGAATTCTGTATGAATTACGTTGCTCAAAAAGGGATAGTTCCGCTTATGGACAACGGACATTATCATCCGACTGAGGTTGTTTCGGACAAGTTGTCTTCCATGCTGCTGTTCCATGACAAGGTTGCCTTGCATATTACAAGAGGAGTGCGCTGGGACAGTGATCATGTTGTTATACTGGACGATGAAACAAAAGAAATTGCAAAGGAAATCGTGCGTAATAACGCATTGGACAGAGTTTTTATTGCAACCGATTATTTTGATGCGTCAATCAATCGTATTTCCGCTTGGATAACAGGTATCAGAAGTGTTCAGAAAGCGCTGCTGTTTGCGTTGCTTCAGCCGTCCGATATGCTGAAAAAGCTGCAGAATGAGGCACGTTTTACTGAGCTTATGGCGCTTCAGGAGGAGTTAAAGACCGCTCCGATAGGTGATATCTGGGATGAATACCTAAAGCGCGAAAACGTTGAAAATGATTATATTACAGAGGTTTTAAATTACGAAAAGGAAGTTTTGGTGAAAAGATGATGAAGAATATTTTAAATGCGCCTTTTGTAGAGGAAATGAAAAAAACAACCGCAAATATGTACCGGCTCGGCTGGGATGAAAGAAACGGCGGAAATATCAGTCATCTTTTGGATAATGATGAAGTAGCTGAGTATCTTGATTTAAACAAGGTTATACGCACAATCCCAACGGGATTCGAGGCGAAACCGCTTATCGGCAAAATTTTCATTGTGACAGGTACAGGAAAGTATTTTAAGAATGTGGCAGACGATCCGGAAAACAATCTCGGAATCATAAGAATAGCTGAGGACGGCACAACAGCAGAGCTTTTGTGGGGATATTCCGATGGCGGAAAATTCACTTCAGAACTGCCGGCACATTTGATGAGTCATATGGCGCGGCTTTCGGTTGATCCGGATAACAGAGTTGTTATGCATAGTCATCCGACAAATACTTTGGCAATGAATTACGTGCATGAGCTTGACGAGAAAAAGTTTACACATTCACTTTGGGAAATGTGTACTGAATGTATTGTGGTATTTCCTGACGGTGTAGGTGTTTTGCCGTGGATGCTGTGTGGAACAAATTCAATAGGCGAGGCGACTGCCGAAAAAATGAAGGAGTTCAGACTTGTTATATGGGGAATGCACGGAATATACGGTGCCGGCAAGGACATGGATGAAACCTTTGGACTTATTGAAACAGTGGAAAAAGCGGCGCAGATATATATGCTTACAGCTCACTTGCCAAGAGTAAATACTATAAAAGACGAAGAAATGCAGGAACTTGCAG
>CAJLFL010000152.1 GCA_905205855.1 uncultured Eubacteriales bacterium
AGCAAATCAAAGTTTTCCTGTCACTATTGTAATCGTCACGTATAATATATTTCTTTATAAAATAATAAGGTATATATAAAACGATTATTGATGCAACAAAATGATAATTTGTAGGATACACAAACCAATGTATAAATTCTCCTATTCCTTCACCTAACCACTTATATAATCCGATAATTAAGTATATTGCAGTAATAATTATTACTGCCGGATATATCCGGCAGATTCTTTTAATATACCACCTTCCAAAATTCAAACGTATATTGGCAAGACAAAATCCTGAAACAGCAAAAAATATAACATCGCCAAGAAGTCCTCCGTTAGCAATCAAATCCGTCGGATAGATTCCGGTATAATGGGCATTTGTAATTATCATTGCAGACAATGCACGCAGCAAAGTTATATATAACACCATTTTTCTTCCTTACCCTTTCAAAATCCAGTTCACCGCATCATTTACTCTTTCGATATTTGAATAAAAATATCTGCTGTGTACAGCAATTTCTTTTTCGTAATCACGCATACACTTTAAGCCTGTATCGAATATCTCTTTTATTTTATTTAAATCAGATATTTCCTCCGTATTGCAAAAACTTCTTGATAAAATAACGCTTGACGAACCTAATCTGTAATGCTCTTTTAATATACACTCAGCAGGCAGCGTTCCCGTTCCTATTGCTGCAATACCGCCAAATCCGTATGGCAAACCTGCAAGCCGAAATTTAAGGCACAGTCTTTCAACCGTTCCGTCTGTTAAAAGCTGAAACATAAACTTTTTATGATACGAAAGGCTCAAATCATTCAAACCTATAAAAACTTCATCAATTCCGGGAACCTTTAATATATTATCAACTCGTTCAACCGCCTCTGCTGTTTCAAAAAGAAGCAGCGTTTGAGTTCTTCCGGCAACCAAATCAATAAAAGTCTTCACCTCATCAACAGACTTAAAATACGGCAGCATAATTATATCGGCACCTGCGGATATTACTGTATCTATTTCCTCTTTTGACGAGGAATACATTTCGTTTCCGTTATGTATAGGATTAACCCTTACGAGGAGTTTAGCCGATGTAAGAATGTTTGAAATGTTTTTTACATCAGATATTGTATGATGGTTTTTTACAGTATTCATGCCGCCTTGTCGTTTTTCTTTTCCTATATACTCCATATCCACAAATATCCGCTGAACGCCTGCATTCTCGGCAATCAACGCGATTTCAGTGTTATTCGTTATATACATTAGATTAAGCGCCAACTGTACTTCCTCATTTCATAATCGTTTCTTTTTCCGCAGCAGATGTTTCGCTTTCTACCGTCGCACCTATATTTTCATTATCCGCATTTGTAAAGACCTTAAATATCGTCATAAAGAAAATTTTTACATCCAACAAAAATGACATATGATCGACATACCATACGTTAAGTTCTATTCGTTTATGCCATTCTACTGCCTTACGCCCGTTAACCTGAGCCCAGCCTGTTATTCCCGGTCTGACCTCAAACATTCTTTTCTGTTCCGATGTATATTCATTATACGGCCACGGATGATATGTAAGCGGCGGACGCGGCCCTATAAAACTCATATCACCGCGCAAAACATTTATCGCCTGCAAGAGCTCGTCTCCGCTCGTTGCTCTGAGAATACGTCCGACACGTGTAATTCGGGGATCTGAGTTATCCGAATATACACCGCCCTTCATTTGTTCCGCTCCTACACACATTGTTCTGAATTTTAAAATTTTGAAAACTTTTCCGTTTAGGCCTATTCTTTCCTGTTTAAAAATAACCGGGCCTTTTGAATCAAGTTTGACCAACAAAGCTATAATCAGTAAAATCGGCGATAATATTATCAACATTATAAATGACAAAAAAATATCTATAAATCGCTTTATGTATTTATACAAAACAAATTCCCCCAAATATATCAATAACCAGTTTATATTGTACTATCGTTTTAATAAAATGTCAACAAAAATGTATATATTATAAACAGTTTTTTACATTTCACTCTATTTTCCGTACACATAAAAAGACTGCCGTAAAAAACGACAGTCTTTGTTAAATCTTATTCCATTATGTTTACAACCGGCGGCGTGTTTTTCTCGTCAATCAAAGCCTGCAGCTCTGCCAAATCATCCTCCGTGAGTACATTCTTTTCATAATATCCCGTTGCATTGAGGATAATCTGATAATCAGCCATATTGCCGACTGCATCCTTAAAACCTTTCATTAAAAACTCTCTTAAACTGAACATTATACATTACCTCCCTGTGATAATACTGCATTTTTTATTTCCGTTATAACCTTGTTTATGTCCTGATAATACTCTGTACTTATCTTTGACGGCTGTATCGCCGTCTGACACATTATGTTATTTGTCCCGTCAAACAAGATAATACTGCCGCTAATTGTTATATCTGTTTCATCATTTCTCTTTTTTGAAACAATATCAATATATTCTCCGTCAGATAATGGTGTATCAAGCATTGCTGTTATAATTTGAGGTGTTTGATATGGCTCATATTGGGTTGCTGTTTCGCCTTCTTCAAGCTGCAGATTTTCCGTAATATTTACTCCGTCTGCTGTTACTCTAAACACTATGTAACTGACATTATCGGGGACGGTTATTATATACGGTTTTCCAAACGGTCCATAGACTCCTCCGACAGATACCTCCGATGTATCTATCGGATTATTTTCAAAAAAGAAATACCGTTCGTCATAAGCAGATTTACTTGATGTATAAGTATATTTAGAATTTGGGACAACTTTGGCTATTGCAATAATGCCCTTTGAATCTTTTATTATCTTCGTAGTTGTCAAGCTACCTCCATTTGTTGAATATCCGCTAATGATTTTAAGCATGTTTTTCCCGAAGATTCTAATTGACACAGCATGCTTTCCGGTCGTACTGTCCAAATCTCCCACTCCGTCACTTGCGCCGTAAACCTTACAACTTATCGGTTCTTCTCCTGCAAGCTGGTCGGTAATCTTTACCGACCGCCCCTCAGCCGTGGTATGCGGAATAGCTTTGGCTTTTTCAGCCGCAAGAGAAAATATGTCATCATTCAGCTTATCGGCCGTTATGGCATTGTCAGCTATTTTTGCGGTGGTAATGGATTTATTTCTCAGCTTTTCCGTAGTAATTGCACTGTCGGCAATATCATTCTCATCAATGCAAATCCGCTCCCAGTCTGTCCAGTCGTATACTACACTACCTGTTTCACCGTAATTAAAGCTATACTCTTGCTTAAACGCATGGCGTATACCATTATCATTGATGATAAAGATTCTGACATGACCGGAATCATAAGAGCCGTCATTTGCTACAATGCCTGCCCTGTCATCTATAAACTCACATACAGTGCTGCCGCTGAACTCTGCCGGATAAAGCTTCAGCAAAACCCAATAATGATACCTTTTGCCGTCTGCGACCGCTCCTTCGCTTATTGCGTCAAATTTCAGTTCGGACAATCTTTTTAAGCAAGCCTCAGCTGATAAAATATTGTTATCGCTAAAATAATGCTGCTGAAGGTCCGGATTGTCAGAGCCGGTATACTCAACATCAGTACAGTCAATCGTCCCCTTATGCTCAATTACCGCCGAATCATTCCAGTTGACCTTCTTTATTTCCTCATCCGTGTATGACTTAGCCGTTTGCTCTAAGCCTGCTATCTTTTCATTTAATATTTTTCCCTGATTCGCTGACAATGCTTTGTCTGAAGATTCATCCGCAAGGCTGTCAACAACACTTACTTTCTCAGCTGATATCTTTGAATCAACGTATTTCTTCGTTGCAAGCTCCGCGTCAGCTTTTTTCCATTCCTCCCACTCCGGCTCGCCGTAATTCCCTAAAATGTCGGGAGTACGCACAAGTCTGCGTACAAACACACGGCGTTTTTCAGAGGTCGGACTTGTCATAAGCTCCAGCCGCTGCAGCCTTGTGTACGAACTGCCGTCATCTATGACAGGTGACGGTATTACATTCGGATTTCCCTCTTTCTGCTCCGCCTGCTCTATATTCTCGCCGTAAAACGGATAGGGGACATCAATCAGTATTCCCCACGGCATGTAATACGGACTTTGCACCAGATTTCCGCTTGAATCCTGAATATATCCGTCCATTGTCTTTGCCTTAACATAATACCAATACATTCCCCTCAAAGGACTTTCTAATGTATCAAACAGTGATGCGTTCTTTGCATTCAGCTTTGCCGTTGTATATGTATCACTGTCAAGTTCTATTGCTCCTTTGAACTTTACCAAATCAGGCATATTCCATGTTGAATCCGATATTTTTTCCTCCAGCATCTTATCGTTTTGCAAAGCAGAATCCGCACATGCCCGAATTGCCTCTTTCACTGTATTATCCTTGTCATAGTCTACGTCTTCCGCTGTATGTCTTCCGGATTTTCCGCTGTAATGCAATTTTTGCTCAGCTTCAATTTCTTTTCTGAGTTTATCTGTCAGATACTCTGCGTAAAACTTAATCCATGACGTTTTTCCTCTTGATGCATACTCCTTTCCCTCCTTATCGTACCATATTGACATATAATCACTCCTCATATTTATTTTCGGCTACACAAGAATTATATGTCAAAACATAGTGCCGCAGCGTGTCACCTTATAAATTCACATAAAAATTATGCTTTAGTTTAAAACATCTATAACTATATAAATAAATCAAATAAATCTTATATATTTGAAAATAAATAGAAGACCCGCTAATAAAAGTCAATAGAAAAAATAAAAAAAGATAAAGATTTTTATTGACGAGAAATTAGCATAACAAACAGGCAGCGAGTATATGAAAAAATTTAACTCTCTGCCGAAAAAAGAAATTAAAACTGTATTTATGCAGGGTAATAAGTATCTAAATACTCTTTCACCCTTACATAATATATACGCAGAAACTTGGCTGAGCCTGCGGTCATATAGCAATAGTAGTGTTTGCCTTCGGCACGCTTTCTGTCAAGGAATCGATAAACAGGTTCGTTTATCGGGGAGTGTTTGATTAGACAATCCAAAACTTAAAACAAAGCATTTCTAAGGTGCGGTGAGCCTTTTTTAGATACCTCTCTGCTTTTTCTGACAACAGCGCCTGACTGATCTGGCGGTGACTCTAGGATACATTTCCGGTCTGAATTCATTCTGATAAATATTGTGAGGATCTGTATATGCCGGCCCGACCGACAACCAATAAATATAAGTATTTTCCTCCTTATTTAAGTCCACCTCTGCAAATGCTATATC
>CAJLFL010000153.1 GCA_905205855.1 uncultured Eubacteriales bacterium
AAAAGTTTGGGAATTGTTAGAGCCTATTTACACAAATTTAATTTTTTCTTTTTAGTAAAATTGTCTAAAGGGCCGTTTTTTCGCTTTTTGCCGTGCAAAATAAACAAAAATACATTTCTGTTTTTGAACTATTTACCAAAGCGTTTTAACATATTTCCTTAAAACTATTGCATTAAGCAAGAAAATATTGTATAATCGGATATTATATTTAATGAAAGAGTGATGTATATGATAAAAGCAGGAGTTCTCGGCGGTACGGGATATGCAGGAATCGAAACGGTTCGGCTGATGCTTAAACACCCGGAGGCAGAAGTTGTCAGGATAGTTTCACATTCTTATGCCGGACAGAAAATTTCTGATTTATATCCTAATTTAAGAGGAATATGCGATATAGAATGTTCTGCGCTTGACGCAGACGACATAGCGCAAAGCTGCGATGTTGTGTTTACGGCATTGCCGCACGGCGCCTCCAAAGAGGTTATACCCAAGCTGTATGAAAAGGGCGTAAAGATTATAGATTTATCCGGAGATTTCAGGTATAATGATGTAAAGGTATACGAAAAGTGGTACGGACAGGAACATTCCGCGCCGGAACTTTTAAAGGAGTCGGTATACGGTCTGTGCGAACTGCACCGTGATGAAATAAAGAAGGCAAGCCTTATCGGAAATCCGGGCTGCTATACAACCTGCTCCATACTTGCGCTTGCTCCGCTTGCAAAATCGGGTATAGCCGATAACTCCAGCTTTATTATTGATGCAAAGTCGGGCGTTACTGGCGCCGGCAGAGGGCTGAATCTGCCAAATCTGTTCTGCGAATGTACCGAATCAATGAAAGCATACAAGGTTGCCGCGCACAGGCACACCTCCGAGATTGAGCAGGAGCTTTCTCTGCTTGCCGGCGAGGATATAGTGCTCTCATTCACTCCGCACCTTGCGCCTATGAAACGCGGAATTTTTGCGACATGTTATGCCAACCTTAAAGAAAAGCATACCGCAGCAGAGCTTATTGAATTATATAAGGAATTTTATAAGGACGAGCAGTTTGTCAGAGTTTATCCGGAGGAAACCCTGCCGGAGATAAAACACATTGCGGGCTCTAACTATGCGGCAATAGGTCTTGTAGTTGACCAAAGAATGAATAGGGTAATTGTTGTGTCATGTATAGACAACCTTATAAAGGGAGCGGCAGGACAGGCGGTGCAGAATATGAATATTCTGTTCGGTCTGAATGAAAACACCGGACTTGCCGATCCGGGAATGTACTTATAATATAATATATACAGAAATCCGGGAATGATATTATTCCCGGATTTCTGCTATTTTCCGGCTCTGTATTGCGTAGGCGAATAACCGGTATGCTTTTTAAACAGGCGGCTGAAGTAGAGCGAGTCCTCAAAGCCGAGGCTTTCGGATATTTCCGCAACGGACATAAAGGTGTCCTGCAGCAGTGTTTTCGCCTTAAATACTATCAGGCTGCTGCGATACTGTACCGGCGTTTGACCGGTGATTTCTTTAAACTGCCTTATAAAATAGCTCTTGCTTATCTGACACATTTCCGCGTATTCCTCGTTTGAAAAATGCTGCGTATAGTTTTTATTTATATAAGAAACAGCTTTTTTTACAACAGAATCTTTTTCGCCGATAAAAAGACGTTTTGTTCTGTTTAAAAATAAAACCATCTCGGCAAGAACAACATCATTACAGCCAATCTGCATTTCGTTAAATTCATTACCACACAGCTCGACAAGCCGGATAAAGCTGTCGCCGTATTCAAAGTCTTCATATATTTTATCATCAAAAAAAACTTCTGCGCGGCTTCCGCCAAAGTGAAGCCAGTAATAACAGCAGCCATCGCTCAGCGTGATGTAATCCTGCGGCTCATGCGGCTTGTAAACATATAGTGTTTTTTCTCTGCACAGCTTTCCGTTAAACTCCATACTTCCCTTGCTGATATATATAAGCTGCCAGTCGGCTCTGCCGTTCGGACGATGAGTACGCAATCCGGCAGAGCAGTCTTTCATCTGACCGCTGCAAACGAATAAATAGTCCCTGTCAAGATATTTTTCATAATCCTTAAAGATACCTGTTCTTATAACCTCCATAATATGCCGCCTTTCCGACGCAGCAACAGCATCTGTATATTTATCATAATATTAACACATAAAATCACATTGTCAAGTACACTTTTGTCCATAAATTTGCATTTTTATCTATTCGATTTTGCATAAATGTCTGATATAATCATGGTATGACACTATAAAAATTAAAAAATACTGATTTCTTGCGGCAGAGCATATCAGACTTATTAAGGATGTGATATATATGAGAGAAAATATTTTGCTTGACGAAGGTTGGCATTTCCACATAGGAGATATAAAAGCCAAAACTCCTGCGGATAAGGGTCCATTGTATTCGCAGTCGAAAACTGAACGCATGAGATGGGGCGCGGCGTGCGTCGAATACAACGATACCCCCGACAGCTATGCCGAACACTCGGAGTTTTCGCAGGAAAGCTGGAAAATTGTTAAGCTTCCGCACGATTATGTGATAGAAGGAACACCATCACCGGAAGAAAACAACGCTCTGGGTTATTTGCATTACAAAAACGCCTGGTACAGAAAACACCTCACTTTTTCTGATGCAGATAAAGGCAAGCGCATCACCTTATTCTTTGAAGGAGTTGCAACTCACGCAACGGTGTACTTCAACGGCTCTCCCGTGGCGCGAAATTACTGTGGCTATACAGGCTTTGAGGCAGATATAACCGATTTAATCAGATATGATTCCGATAATGTGATAGCAGTATATGTCAATACGCAAAGTCATGAGGGATGGTGGTACGAGGGCGGCGGCATTTACCGTGATGTATGGCTTGTTAAAACGGATGAAACCTCAATAGACCGCTACGGTATTTTTGTCCATGCACACAGGAAAACAGACGAGGCTTGGGAACTTCATGCTGAAATTACACTGAATAATATTTCATATAAAAAAGAAGATGTAAGACTTGAAATAAGGATGCTTGACGCTGAAAACATTACAGCTGCCGCGACAGAGCTTTCAGGTGTGGCGGAGGATTTCGGCAAAACGGAGTTTAA
This sequence comes from uncultured Eubacteriales bacterium, assembly GCA_905205855.1. Taxonomy (GTDB): domain Bacteria; phylum Bacillota; class Clostridia; order Monoglobales; family Monoglobaceae; genus Ructibacterium. Next base: position 3,099 of record CAJLFL010000153.1, read on the forward strand.
AGCTGTTTTGCCGATAAAAAATCCGCATCTTTGGGATATAAACAATCCATACTTGTATACTGCAGAGGTTATGGTTTACAAAAATGGTGTTTTATGTGACAGCGACATAACAGCAACCGGGTTCAGAGAATTTAAAGCAGATCCGGATAAAGGGTTATTTTTAAACGGAAAGCACATTAAGATTTTCGGCGTATGTATGCATGAGGACTGCGGATTGACCGGCAAAGCCGTTCCGGAAAATATTCAGAAATATAAAATCAGCCTTATCAAGGAGATGGGAGCAAACGGCTATAGGTGCAGTCACTATCCGCAGTCGCGCGCAATAATGGACGCGCTTGATGAGCAGGGACTGATTGCCCTGGCTGAAACAAGATGGTTTGATTCGTCTGAGTTTGGGCTAAGAGAGCTGGAATTTCTGATAAAGGCAAACAGAAACCGACCTTCAGTTTATTGCTGGTCGATAGGCAACGAAGAAAGTTTGTTTAAATCGGATGAGGGCAGGAGAATTTTCAAAAGAATGAAAGCCTTTGCCGAAAGGCTTGATCCGACACGTCCGATAACGGCCGCAGTGGACAAAGAACCAGGGAAGGCAGTTGTTCAGAGCGAGGTTGACATCGTAGGGGTAAACTATAATCTTGACGCCTTTGATAAGCTGCACAAAACCTATCCGCAAAAGTCAATATTTTCATCGGAATGCTGCGCGACCGGCTCGACAAGGGATTGGTATTATGATGACAATCCGCAAAAGGGTTATATAAATGCATATGATAAAGACACAAACAAATGGTTTTTGGGACGGGAGCGTACCTTTAAATTCATGATGGAGCGCGAATACATACAGGGATTTTATCAGTGGAACAGCTTTGAACATCGCGGAGAGTGCGTATGGCCAAGATTATGCTCCGCATCGGGTGCGATAGACTTGTTTTTACAGAAAAAAGACGCATTTTATCAGAATTTATCGCACTGGACCGATAAACCAATGATACATCTGATGCCGCATTGGAATTTGCATGAATTTGCCGGAAGCTGCGTTGATGTACGGGCATATACCAACTGCGACGAAGCGGAGCTGTTCCTTAACGGACAAAATCTCGGCAGAGTTGAGGTTGAAAAATACGGTCATGCGGAGTGGTTTGTGAAATTTGTTTCGGGTAAGCTTGAGGTTATAGGTTATAAAAACAAAAAAAGGGCGGCATATGACTTTATAGAAACAACAGGAGAACCTTGTAAGCTGCAGCTCAGACTTGAAAATAATAATTTTTTAAAATGCGGCGGAGATGCGGCAATTATAACGTGCTATACGGTTGACAAGGACGGCAGAGAGGTTCCGGACGCCTCGCCGGAGGTATCGTTTTTTACAAATAAAGCCGGATACATAATAGGCATCGGCTCTGACACAGCGGATCACACTCCGCCTAAGTGTACTGTCAGAAAAATGTATGCCGGAAAAATCACGGCTGCTGTTATGATAACGGATACAGAAAAACCGCTTGAAATATACGTGCAGGCGGATGGATATAAAAATGCTATGTTAAAAATAAAAATATAGGAAATTGTTATATGGTTAAAAGGATAAAAGAATTTTTCAGCAACCCGCTCTTTGAAATAAATGATTCCGCCGGCAGAATAAACCTGTTTGCAATGTCTGTACCGTTGTTTTTTCAGCTGATATTTAATTTGATGCTGGGAACAATAAACACTATTGTTCTGACATATGTTTCCGATGAGGCTGTTACGGCGGTTAACGTCGCAAATACTGTTTTAAATGTACCGGTCATTTTACTGACAATGGTAACAAACGGTCTTTTGGTGATATTAAGCTATTCTCTCGGCAAAGGAAACGGAGCGGCAGGTGATGCCTGTGTAACGGGAATAGCAATAAATATTATCTCTGCTGTTGCGATAAGCATAATATGCTTTACGCAGGCTCCGCTATTTATGCAGCTAATGGGCTTATCAGGCAGGACTGCTGCTCAGGCTGTTTTATATTTCAGAATCAGAAGTCTGTTTTTGGTTTTTCAAGCTCTTGCTGTTTGTTATACGGCAATACTGCGCGCAAACGGCTTTGCAAAACCGACTATGATATCAGGTATGATTATAAATATTATAAATGCTGCCATG
>CAJLFL010000154.1 GCA_905205855.1 uncultured Eubacteriales bacterium
TCATCAATTACATCGCCTTTCATATTATAATCATATGCAATATCATATTCAACTCTGAAATCGGTAGCGGTATTCAATCCGGTCATTCCGCCGTCCGCCGTTGTATCTCCGCCGCTGCTGCTTTTACCGAGATATATAGACATCATTGATGAATCCTTACCCTGAAATGCCATAGACTTTATTGCAGCTAAAGAATTTCCTGACGGATTTGCTCCGCTGTTTTCGGCAACCGGCAGCAACTCGGCGCTATCTTTTGTTTTTACATCGGAATACGATGCAACGCCTATTTTCATATAATCCCATACAGTTTTTCCAAGCGCAGAAAATCCGTATGTCGCATTATCACCGCTGTTCGCTGACTGCGCCCAGGACCATATACTACCGGCATTACCCGTTATCGGAACAGCACCTGACCATGCCGAACCATTATAGGTTCTTGTATTTTTAGTCACATAACTGTTATCAAAGCTTTCTTCATAATATCTGTAAACATTCAGCTTATATCCGACAACACCGTCAGAGGTTGAAAGGAATATGTTTTTTCCGCCGTTTGACGCATCAAATGTACCGCTGAAGCTTGTGCCGCTTCCGTTTAATATATCAGAACCGACAATTACCTCCTGCGCCGCTGCCTTTGTTGTTATATTAAGAGTCAAATCCGATATGTCAATCGTGTTTCCGTTTGAGTCAAACAGAGGTAAATCTATTGTTACTGTTTTGGAGGTTTCATCAACAACGCCGCTGCAGCTGCCGAGTGTAAGGCTTTCTATACCGCCGCTCCAATGCTTTTCAATCTTATCCGCATAATGCACATTGCCGTCTGTGTCCTTATAATATGCTCTTGCATATATGTATTCCGGCAGGGCAGCTGTGTCCAAAAGCTGTATAACGTACTGACCGTCAGAATTTTTACCCAGTGCAGGATATGCGTTTCCTCCGCCTTCATAGCTTCCGGTATATGAATCAACCGAGCCGGCTTCCGTTCCGAACAACATTCCAAACTCTCCGACATTACCCTGCACCTGACCGAATACAGACACAGCATTGCCTTCATAGGTTACTCCGTTATCGGTTACGCTGCTGCTGTTGAAGTAGGTCAGCGCGAGTGTTGATGCAGACGCCGCAGCAGCGGAAACGGCGATTGTTACTTCAACGCTCTCCGCGGTATCAAGACTTGTGCCGAATTCACTTTCCGCTATATACAGGGTTTTGTTGTCAGTTCCGGTAAACCAGTATTCAGCCTCAGTATCGTTTATTATAAGGCTTTGTACGGTTACCGCCTCTGATAATTCGAACTTTATCAGCTCTGTATCACCCTCGGTCTGCTTTGCCGGAGCTGCAGCATTAAAATACTCTTTTCCGCTTGTATCTTTAATTACGACTGTCGCTCTTGCGGATTCTGTTGCCGTTCCATCGCTGCTCTGTTCCTCCAGACCGTTGCTCAGCAATACCGCAGAGCCATTGTCTACACCATATGTAAACGTCGCTGCGCTGCTGCTCACTGATGTGTCATTCTCCGCCGCAGATACAGCCGCCTCATAATCTGCGGTATTGTCATTGTTATTGATTGCAGCTGCACTGACAGCAGAAAGTGAAACAGCTGCGGCAGAAATTAAACATATAAATTTCTTAATCACAATTTTTCCTCCTCTTTAGCTCATTCCGACTTTTTGCCCGTCATCCGGACAATAATCGGCGAAGCGCTGTTGTTTGCAGTACAATATTGTACTGCAAATGGGTATACCCCTTTGACTTGATTTATTTTTGGGTATTGGGCGGCCGTACGTGACCGCCCATGCATAATAATTTAATTCAGATTATATCTTATATCAAGATTATCTATCCATACGGCGCACGCTCTAAATGTTGAGGTCTGGAACATAATGTCCGAGGGCCATAAAAAGCTGTCGGTTTCGCTGATTAGATTTCCGTTTACATATGCGGTCACCTTGCCGGATTCCGCTCCTGCATCACGCGTTATTTCCAGTCTTATATGATTCCATTTATCAAGAGATGCAGCCTTTGTACCAAAAACATCAAGTTTTTCGTTCTTTCTTGTATCACTCCATACGCTGTCCGCTTTAAGCTGATTGTTTCCGCTGCCGCATATACGCTGCTTTGCGTTTGCCAGCTGAAGTCCGGCAACAGTATTGCCTGCCGTTAAGTCCGTTTTACCGTCGGCAAATTCAAAGCTTGTGACAACCTCACTGTAATCATATGCCATATCAAATTCAATTGACATATCGGACGCCTCATCAAATCCGTCAAGCTTTTGTATCGTAAAGAAGCTTGCATAGCTGTCCGCCCCTTTATAAGCCAAACCTTTTAACAGCTTAAAGCCGTTTCCTGACGGCGCTGCGCCGTCAGCTGCTTCCATAGGTGCTGATTTATCTGTATTCATTGCAGACGACACAGGATATACACCGGTCTTTATGTTTTGTGCATGTTCAGCCTTATTTGCAGCTGCAGCCTTATATGCAGTGTTTATTCCTATACTATATACCTTATCCTCTGCCGCTTTTCCTTTTAAAGTCAGAGGTGTTGCCCACACCGGAGCGCCTTCACTATTCAGACTCAGCTCACTCTGCCCTGAAATCAAAGTCTTATCGTCAAAATTATCATATAATCTGTACTCTGTTTTCAGCACATATTCAGCGTCACCGCAAACGATTTTTGCTCCGCTTTCGATTTGACTCCAGTCTATCTCTGCCGCACCGTTTAAGGTTATTCCCTCTGTATCCGCTGAGGATTTGTAAAGCACGGGCGTACCGTTTTTACCCGAAGCGGTTGTTGTAAGAGCCGTTATATCGGCTCTGCTGCCGTTATTGTTATACAAGGGCAGCGTTACCGTTACCGTATTACCGATTGCTGTTTCCGCTCCGTCAACATTGAAACCGGTAAGCCGTGATGTTCTGTATTCGCCCGGCATATTCCATGTTATTTTTATATTATCAACATAGATTTGGCACGCACGGTTTGTCGCCCCGCGAAATGCCAGCTGATCGGGCCATTTGTCTGTTGTCCATGTTTTACTCTGCTTTACTCCGTCATAATAGAACTCTATCGTTATATCGGTTGAATCCGCAGACGGACGACTGAACACCGTCTTTACATGCCGCCACTGTGATATATCAGCCGAGGCAAACTTAGCGTCATTTGTTACATTTTCGCCTGCCTGATAAGTATGCTTTTGCGTTGCTTCTATTTTATCTACTGCGGTTCCGCCGTTCCTTGACAGAAGTGTGGTATATCCGCCGTAATTTGATCCGCTTCCTATATATGCGCCGTTCATAAATGCAGAAATAACTCCGCTGTTTCCGCTGTCGTTTCCGTACGCAATATCATACTCAAAGCTTATCTGTGCTGCATTTGATGCGCCTGCGCTTTTAAGTCTGCTTGACGTTCCTATCGCAAAGCCTATTGTGCCGTAGTCATCTCTGACACCGGCTGCATTGCCGTTTGTCGGATTATCTATCTTCAGCACCTTTCCGCCTGCCTCAGTCATACCTACCGACATTACGGCAGAAGAATCACTCAGATTTTTTACGTCACTGCTGTCTGCAAAGCTTATGCTCTTTTGTGCAAGATAGCTGCCGTCCGAATCCTTTTTACCTTTTTGGGCAATAGCAGAAAACCAATACTTTCGCTCATTGCCGCTTATTTTAAGCTTGTCGACGCTGCCATCACCGCCATTCCAGTTGGTATTAGCGGTAAATCCTCCAAAGCTGCCCTCTGCACCGTTTTCAAAGTTCTCGTTCATTGTTCGGTTTATTACCAGCTTATATGTATCGTCATTTATGCTTATGTTAAAACCTCCGTTTGTATAATCAACAACACCGGTTTTAACATTTTCTCCGCTTAATGCTGTTTCGCCTACTCTGACTTCATCTGAGGAATCCGATGTTTCTATCTCTGTTATCCAGCTCGGATTTATTGTTATTGCATCACCGTTTTCGTCATAAACAGGTATATCGACCGTTATCACATTTTTATCAACAGAACCGATATACTTATCCGCAATCTTCAATGACTTAAATGCACGCGGTTTGTCTGTGTAATTTCCGGGCATATCATAGCTTATTTTAAGATTATCAAAATAAACCTGACAGCTTCTTGAACTTGCCGTACCAAGCGCAACCTGATCCGGCCATACCCAGTTTGGTGACAGCGTACCATCATTATATTCCTCAGCATTTGCAGAGGAATATACTTTACTCTGCAAAACTCCGTCATAATATGTTTTTACCGTTATCTCAGATGAATCTGCGCTCTGACGTTCAATTTCTACCTTTACGTGACGCCATTGCGACATATCCTCACTTGAGCTTTGTGCATATCCCGTAGACTGTGCGCCTGCCTGATACATAAAACGTGACTCGTCCGTCGGTATATCATTCACACCGGACAGTCTTGCAAGAACTCTGCCGCCCCTTGTCATATTCGAGCCGCCGCCGAGTATGTATGCACCGGCTGTAAGCGCTCCTGTTCTGCCTGCTTTTTCGGAATCGTTAAGCCCTGTGCCGTAAGCTGTATCATACTCTACCGTAAAATGCGTTGAATCCTGAGCCTCACTCAGTCTGGATGCCGTTCCTACTCTCAGATACACCTGTCCAAAATTATTTGCACTGGTGCTGTCATTTCCGTTTGACGGCTTATTCAGCATCAGAACCTTTCCTGATGCCTGCGTTATTCCCTTTGACAATACCTTCTCCGGATTGTTAATCATTTTTACATCATCCGCATTTACAGTAGTAATCTGCATAGCGGAGGCGTATTCGCCATCGGGATCATTACCGGTATTTGTTTCCGCACTTGCGTTGAACCAATACTTTCTTTCATCACCCGAAACCTTCCATGTGCCCTCATAAGCGGAGCTGCTTACATTTGCAGCTTTTTCGTTTCCTTTAAACTCGCCCTCAAACCCGCTTTCAAAGTTTTCTTCTATTGTTCTGTCGGCTACCAGCTTATATACGACAGGCGCTGCTTCCGCATCCGCTGTCACAAATATACTTCTTCCGCCTTCGGAAAAATCAATAGTTTTTGTAAAGCTTTTGCCTGATTTTACAAACTCACCGTCCGCGTCAGCTATTGAAGCAATCTCCCTGTTTACGGTAATCGTTACATCAAAACTGCCGGCCTTTACGGAACTTCCGTTTTCGTCATATACGGGAATTTCCGTAATTATTTCTTTTTTATCCGCAT
>CAJLFL010000155.1 GCA_905205855.1 uncultured Eubacteriales bacterium
CAAAACGGGTGGAAAACTTAAAAGTATATGCGATATATGCATATGTGTGCCCGAAACCGAAACCTTTAAGGTGCAGGAATTGCACCTACCCGTATACCATTACCTTTGCGCAAGGGTGGAGAAGGAGATTTTTATAGGTGAATAAAACTGCTTTTCGGTAATTAACAGTTATAAAAACGGTACAAATTCTAAATGAAAAATAATAACGTATAATTGTTTTCTCCCGCCCTTATTTTAAAATAAGGGCAGGTTTTTTATTGACTTTGGAAACCACCGGCTATGCCGGTGGAGGCATCCCGTAAAAAAGCTTTAGCTTCAAGCATCGAGCGAAGCGAGTCGAGAATAACAATCCAAAAAATTCGTATGTACTCGATAAAAACGGCTGATGCCCGTTTATGGGCGGCGGGGCATTTGATGTAAGTGAAAAATCATTCAGCGCATCTTTAGATGACAGCCGGTAAAGAGCTCTTCTATGGCTTAATCAAGCCGCCGGCTTAGCTGGCGGTCATGACTATAGTATGGATTTGTTAATTATGCGCTGCGAAGTAATGTTGTTTATCCTAAACCCAGGCTCCATTCAGGTACATATTCTCCAAAAGCTCCGTTCCTGTGCTGGTACGGAACACACGCTGACGGAAATTTTCAATTGCCGTGCGTGTATATCCGCCTTCGCCTGCATTGATTAGAAAATCCGCTTCCAGCAAGATTTGATGATCCGGTCCGTCAATATTCGTGTAGGTATGATGATGTGCGACTAACCACGAAATGCGCTCTACGTCAGAAGTTCCTTAAAAAACGCTTTTACAAGCGGCGGACTTTCAAGCTCCTGATGTTTTCCGTTTGTGTTGCCGTATTTTCGCGGCACAGCAGGCAAGCGATGTCATGCACCACTGCGGCAAGCTCCAAAATCTCCTGCGTATGCCGATCCGGTTTTTCTATCTCTCCGATAGTCTTTGCCATTGCCCATACCTTGAGAAAATGGTCGATATCGTGTATATTGCCCTTGTAAAATTCAATCATCTTTTGCGTAGCAGCTGCAATAATCATATATTTATTTTCCTCCGCCTAAAGCGCGGTGCCTTTTTTCGGTACGAAAAAGCCTGTCAGATCGGTATGCTCCGTTTCCAGCAGCTTTATCTTTTTGTCAATTCCTCCGGCGTATCCGGTCAGACTGCCGTTTGTGCCGACAACCCTGTGGCATGGAATAATGATAGATATTTCGTTATGCCCAACCGCACCGCCGACCGCCTGAGCAGACATTCGGGGAAGACCCTGCTTTTCTGCAAACTGCCGTGCAATTTCGCCGTAGGTGGTAGTTTGACCGTAAGGAATTTGCAGAAGAATATCCCATACAGAGCGACGAAATGCAGAACCGATAGGGTGCAGCGGCGGCAGAAGGTCGGGCTTTTTTCCTGCAAAATAAATATCAAGCCAGTGTTTGGCTGCCAAGAGAACAGGGGTTTCTGTCTCGGTGCGTTCATTCGGCAGGCTGCGGGCAAAGTATTTTTGCCCGTCGAACCACAGCCCTGTCAGACCGATTTCGTCAGCCGCAAGCAGGATACCGCCAATAGGGGATTTGTAGTGCTGGATAAATATCATAATTTACACCTCTGAATTTGTTGGAGCGGCAGATTATGCTTTTTTGGCGGCTCAGTCTTTTAATTCCGGTATTGCTCCGCCCGCCACAGCCCAGAGATACAGGCTTGCCACACTGCAATAAGGGTGAAATCTGCGGCGGTATTTTTCAAACAGTCTGCGGTCAATATTGCGGTGATGATAAACCATACGTAATCCCCTTAGAATAGCGAGGTCATCATAGCTGAATATATCGGGGCGCTGCAGGCAAAAGAGCAGTATCATTTCGGCAGTCCAAACGCCGATACCCTTTAGACTGCTTAATTCACGGATTGCGTCTTCATCGCTCATATGCTCCACAGCGTCCGGAGAGAACGCTCCCGTACGGACCTTTTCGGCAAAGTCTGTAATATACTCTGCCTTGCGAAAGGTTATACCGAGCTTTTGCAGCTTTGGAACGCCGGCGGACAATATCGTTTCGGAGTTGACCTCGCCCAGTGCGTCCTGACATCGCCGCCATACGGTCGCCTGTGCTTTGGTCGATATTTGTTGACCTATGATGTGGTGGACGACAGACGAAAACAAGTCCGTATCCACTTCGCGGTCGATATGCCCTATGCGGTCAATGACCGCGCAAAGCCGCTTATCTCTTTGCCGCAGATAGGAAAGCTCGGTTTCTCCGTATGAAAAGTTCAACGTTATCACCCTCTGGTGTTTCACAGTGTTATTAATTTAATATTTCTAATTTTGATTTCAAATAAATATTTCTTGTGTTTTCAAGTCCGTCACCCCAAGGTTTCTGATGAAAATTTGTGTTAGATACCAAAAACCTGACAACATCGCCGACTTTGGGATCGCCGTATTTCTCTTTGTTGTCGTCAAAAAATAACCAATGAGTTTCACCCTCTACCGGCGGGCTTTTTAAAGGAACAAGAGAATCAAGCTTCAGGCATCTTTTTCCCTGTAAATTACTGTTGCAGTTCATATCTGATCTGTCCTGCACTATGGTTGCAATAAATTTATTGTCTTCTTTCTCGGCGAATTGCATCGTTTCTAAAAACTCTTTATTGTGTTTGTCAAATTCGTAAGTATTAGGTCGTGGAATCAATTTTAAATCAATAAATTCATCATAAACAACGGATAGGTTATCTAACTTTCTGAATTGCATACCTTGCAAGGGTGTTTTATTATACTCTTTAATACTTATAGGGGCAATAACAATCGGAACGATTTTCTTTTCAAGTGCCCAAGCGGCGCCCAGCTCTGCCAAACAAAAAGGACTGCGCATATAAGATGATGTAATTAAAAGAATTATAATACTGCAATTCTTTATATTGCTTTTTATGGTTTCACGGACATTATCGTTAGTTTTCATATTTCTTAAAATCGAACTGCTGAATATACAATCCCTACTTATACCGAATCCATTTACCAATAGTTTGCAAAACGAATTGTGCAATCGCATGTCAATGGTTGAATGACTGATAAAAAAAGTTTTGTTTGTATGTTCTGTCATTTTAATCTCCTTATAATATAAATTCTTTTTTGTTATTTATAGGAATATTATACCATTATGTTATCTAAAAAATCAAATGTTATAATCGGTTATGTTTGCAGCACCGGCTTCGCAAATTTAAAGTATATTTTTATTTTGAAACGGCGAGTGTTTTTAATCTGTTGGGTTTATGCGTTTAGGCATATCGTACAAGCCGCAAATCATATTTACAAAGGGGAATAGCTGTAATTTGATCGTCATTTTCATAAGCGGATAATACAGTAAAACCGTTATCAACAAAATAATATGAACATCCGACTAAAGATGAATGTATCAAATAAAAAACAGAAAAACAGGCATAAAGTTGTTCGCCCAGTTTTATGCCGCCACGGCATTTGCGTTTACCTGTTCAATCACCTTGCGGATGCCCATCCATACCGACAAATCGGTAAACACTTCTACAATGCTGCCGCGGTCGGTAAAAGGCGGCTCCTGCAAAACCGATAGGTCTTTCATCATACCGTTTTGAACGATATACTCAACAATCTGATTGACAAAATAAATCTGCCTTGAATCTAAATTGACATCGTTCAAATACTTTGAAAAGGCTGCCTTTGCTGCATTCATATCAAGACCGACGATTTCGCGCACAAATTCGCCGAGCGGCTTTTTACCGCATGCCGTCTCATAATCCTCTTTTGAGCCGAGGTCGTTCCAAAGAATTTTTTCAAGTTCTTTTATATCATCTGCGGTCATCGGAATATTATTTTTCAGTTTGACAATAACTTCATCATCAATATGCTGACGAATATAAAACTCGGCTTTCGCCTTGTAGTTTTTTAAATCGTCATTTTCAAGCTCGGATTCTTTCCAATCCATTGACAAAATTTCATCGTCAAAATTCGTGTCATAGCGCAGTTTGTTAACCGGAATATATTTCATAAGGTCGCGCAGACTTTTACGGATATGCTCAAACTCGTTCATTCCGGCATTTTCGAGATAATTTGTGTGCAATAATTTATCTATCAATTCCGACTGCGCCATAATTTCCGGAATGTTGGCAACGCCGGCTACGCCGCCGACCTTTTTATAAAGGTCGTTTCTTGCTTTACCGTATTTTTTGCCTGCAAGGTACGCCAACTCTATGCCATACATCAGCGCGTCAAACCGAACCGCTTTGGCATCGTCCTCGTCGGGGATGATCAGCGGTGCAAGTTCGCTTTCTATAAGTAAAGTATCTTCATACGAAAGCGCCTTGTAGTTTTCTTCGGACGAATAGAGTTCAACATATTTAAGATGCTGACGAACCGCGAAATGTCCCCGGTTAAGCTCTCTGACCTTTGCCGCCATATCGCTGACCAGTGATTTCCGAAAGGCAATCAGTTCATCCGTTTGGTACGCCAAATCCTGCAATTTGTAGGCAATTTGCGCTTTGAGGTGGAATATTGCGCCCTGCAGCGCCATCATATTTGCCGTAGGTCTGCCGCTGCTCATACGGAAAAATTCAAAGTTGCCGCAAAAATCGAAAATATAAAACTTATCTTTGTCTTTTCCGTCAAGCAGGTTTTCGCAAAGGCGCGTACCTCTGCCGATCATCTGCCAGAATTTTGCCTTGCTCATCACCTTTTTAAAGAACACCAGATTCAGCACTTCCGGCACATCGATACCGGTGTCAAGCATATCCACGGAAATTGCAATCTGCGGCAGCTTTTTCGGGTCGGAAAACTCGTCGATAGCGCTTTGCGCATAGGTCATATAATTATCAATTACCATTGCAAACCCAGGCAGATGCGGATATTGCCTGTTAAAAATTTCAAGAATTTTTTCGGCGTGTGTATGGTTTTTTGCAAAAATAATGGTCTTACCGAGTTTTTGACCGTAGTCAACCGTCAGACCGTTGGTCATAAGCACATGAAGCACTTCTTTAATGGTATCCTCATTAAAAATCCATTCATTCAGCGCAGAAGAACCGATGCGTTCCGGCAGTCTGCCGTTTTCATCTTCAAAGGTATCTTCATAGGCGGCTTTGTCCTCGTCGGAAAGGTCGTCATACACAATACCCTGCTCAATAAATTTAAGCTT
>CAJLFL010000156.1 GCA_905205855.1 uncultured Eubacteriales bacterium
ATAGAGCATTTGGAAGAAATAGTACAAAATCCGTATATAGACGGATATATATTCGGCCCGAATGACCTTTCAGGCTCGTATGATATGCTGGGCAATGTCTTTTCTGACAGAATAACAGATACCATACAAAAGACAATTCAATATCTGCATCAAAAAGGAAAATATACCGGTATAGCCTCCGGCAGTTATTCTGAGGACGTTATACGACACTGGAGCAAACTTGGAGCCGATATGCTTACAGCCGGCGCTGATTTTGATTTTCTACGTGACGGCGCTTTAAAAAACCGTAATTTGCTTGAACAAATCCATATAAATCAGCTTTATTAACTGAAAGAAAGTAATCTGCCACTCAAAATCGGAGGTCGGATTACTCTCTTTCGGTTAGGCATACGGGGTTAAAAGTTTAAACAATGCATATAAATATCGGGCGGCTTATACAAGCCGCCCGATATTTATGCTTTATTTTTTGCGTTTGCTTTTGCTCTGAGCTGATTATTGAGTATTCTCTTTCTGATTCTCAGGCTTTCGGGAGTAACCTCCAAAAGCTCATCATCCGCCAGGAATTCCAGGCAAGCCTCAAGGCTCATCTGCTGCGGCGGAGTAAGGCGCAGGGCTTCATCACTGCCGGACGCGCGCGTATTTGTCAGCTGCTTCTTTTTGCAGACATTTACGTTTATATCCTCGCTCTTTGGCGAATATCCAACTACCATTCCCTCATAAACCGCCGTACCGGGAGTTATGAACATAGTTCCTCTGTCCTGAACCTTGAATATACCATAGCCGACTGCCTCGCCTGTTTCAAACGAAACCAGAGAGCCTGTGTGCCGGCGGCTGATTTCACCCTTAAACGGCTGATAGCTGTCGAATACTGCATTCATGATTCCCTCACCTCTGGTATCGGTCAGGAACTCACTTCTGTAGCCGAGCAGTCCGCGCGCCGGAATAAGATATTCCAATCTCATACGGCTACCCTGCGGAGTCATCTGTATCATCTCCGCCTTTCTTGAACCCATCTTTTCCATTACAGAGCCCATGCTCTCCTCAGGCACATCAATGGTAAGTCTTTCTATAGGCTCGCAAAGGGTTCCATCTATTTCCTTCATCAGTACCTTAGGCGTGCTGACGGAAAACTCATAACCCTCACGGCGCATTGTTTCTATCAATATTGAGATATGCATTTCGCCTCTGCCCGAAACCTTAAAGCTGTCGGTTGTTTCTCCGTCCTCAACACGCAGCGAAACATCCTTCAGCAGCTCTCTCATAAGACGGTCGCGTATCTGTCTTGACGTTACAAACTTACCCTCTCTGCCGGCAAACGGACTGTCGTTTACCGAAAATGTCATCTCTATTGTCGGATCGCTTATCTTAACAAACGGAAGCGGCTCAGGCTGTTCCGGCGCAGTGATTGTATCTCCTATGGTAATGTCGGTTATACCGGAAATACAAATTATGTCGCCTACCTTTGCCGTGTCAACTGCCGTTCTGCCAAGTCCGTCTATCTGATATATATTTACTATTTTTGATTTATACGGCTCATGCTTTTGATGATAATCGCAGATAACAACCTCCTGATTTTGTTTTATTTCTCCGCGTTCTATACGGCCTATCGCGATACGTCCCACATATTCGTTATAATCAATAGAAGAAACCAGCATCTGCAGCGGACCGCTTTCGTCACCCTCCGGCGCCGGAATATAGTTCTTTATTGTTTCAAACAGCACCTTCAGATCCTTGCCTTGCTCATACTGGGAAAGCGACGCCGTGCCCGCACGTCCCGAACAAAATATAATTGGACTTTCAAGCTGATCCTCGCTTGCGTCAAGGTCTATAAGCAAATCAAGAATTTCATCCGGAATCTCATCAAGTCTGGCATCCGGGCGGTCAATCTTGTTTACCACAATAATGACGCGGTGCTTCATTTCCAAAGCCTTCTGCAAAACAAATCTTGTCTGCGGCATTGGCCCCTCCGCAGCGTCAATCAGCAGAATAACTCCGTTCACCATTTTAAGGATTCTCTCTACCTCACCGCTGAAGTCGGCATGTCCCGGCGTATCAATTATATTCATCTTTATATCTTCATAATATACAGATGTATTCTTTGCCAGAATCGTTATTCCTCTTTCTCTTTCAAGGTCGTTGCTGTCCATAACTCTTTCCTCAACAACCTGATTTTCTCTATAAATTCCGCCCTGCTTTAACATCTCGTCAACCAGAGTTGTCTTTCCGTGGTCAACGTGGGCAATAATAGCAATATTTCTTAAATCTTCTCTTTTCATGAGCTACACTCCTTTTACACAACCAAATTAGTATACCACATATACGCCGTGTTGTAAACAGTAAACCTATACAAACTTGTTTTTTCCGCCGTTTTTATATTGCTTCGGCGAAAGTCCCGTACAGCGCTTAAAAAAAGCCGAAAAGTAATGATTATCGTTAAAACCCAAAAACAGCGCAATTTCTTTTATGCTCATATCGGCGGTGTCGAGCAGCATTTTTGCCGCATCAAGCTTTCTGTTTAAAAGGTATTTGTACGGAGTTATCCCATACTCCGATTTAAAGCTGCGTATGGCGTGATGCTCTGTGCAATACATTCCCTCCATGATTTTTTCATACGAAACCGAAAAATCCGCCAGACTGTCAAGCTTGTTTTTCAGCAGTTCTCCCGGACTCAATGCCTCCGCGCTCCTCTGCGGATTTATGTATTCTGCAATACTCTGCACAATTTCTATAAACACCAATGCACATCTATCAAAAACCTTTGGGTTATCTTTTTCTGATTCGGCAGTTTTATAAAACCTCATAAATTCTTCTTTTAAATCAAGACCGCTTACATGATACATTTTATCTATTCTGTAGCACTTGATTATTTTTTCGACAAGCTCGCCGCTTATATTAAACCAAATTTTTGTCCACGGGTTTTCATCATCAGAATAATAATAATGATTCCGCCCTGACGGAAGTATATATATATCACCTTCATCAGCGCAAAATGATGTATTGTCAAGCTGCACATAGCCTTTGCCCTTTATTATATACTCAATACAATAAATCGGTGATTCGTTTCTGATTATTCTATAGCTGCCGTCACAGTATGAAATCCCTGTCATCTGAACCTTAAACGGTGAATGGCTGTGTTCGGAATCAAAAGCAATTATTTCCTCATGCATATCAATAATTCACACCTTATTATCAATTTTTTGTATTTATTTTTCTATTTTATATTGATATATTATAATTGTCAACAATAAAATATAAATATAAAGGAATGATAATAATGAAAAACTTCAGAGCACCGGCAGTCCCGCTTATAACTGTCGATCCGTATTTCAGCATATGGTCATTTAATGACAAACTTTATGACGATTCAACACGCAACTGGACGGGCAGCCGTCAGAACATGACAGGTATTCTGACAATAGACGGCATGTCATACCGCTTTATGGGCAGAGTATACTCAGACGGTGCCGCTGACGAACGTATACCCGTAATACCCCAGACCGATATAAAAATCACACCCATGCAAAGTATATACACCTTTGAAAACGACACAGTACGCCTTAATTTAACCTTTATGACTCCGCTGCTTTTGGACGACCTTAAGCTTATGTCAAGACCGGTTTCTTACATAAGCTATGACATTGAAGCCCTTGACGGCAAGGAACATAAAGCAGAAATCTTTTTTGGCTTAGGCACTGAAATCGCAGTTAACTCCTTTGACCAGACCGTAACTGCAAAAACATATAAAAACGGTGCTTGCTGCGGCAGAGGCGACCGTGATATTCTGTCTGTCAGCGGTGACAACAGACGCATTGACTGGGGATGGCTGCATATATTTGCACAGGACGGCTATACTCCGGAGATTACCGATGCATATGAAATAAACAGCCGTTATTGCCCTACAGCCGGCTATAAGGGTTATGACGAATACAGAGGTCCGCGTATTATTGATTTAAGCGGTGAATTTTCCGCAGGTACAAAAAACGCCTTTATTTGTTTAACCAAAAGCTTTGATTTAAACAAAACCGCTTCGGGTTTCATATGTGCGGCGTATGATGATATACATTCCGCAATATACTTCGGCAGATCTATTGACGCATATTACAAAAAAGACGGTGACAACTTTGATGATGTCTGCCTGAAAGCCTTGAACGAATATGATGAGATACTCAACCGTGTAAAGGATACAGAGGCAAAGCTTTTAGAAAAGGCAGAGAAAATCAGCAGCAAATACGCTGACATCATATCACTTGCCTACAGACAGGCGATTGCCGCACACAAGCTTACATGGGACGGCGAGGAAATACAGTTCTTTTCCAAAGAATGCTTCAGCAACGGCTGTATGGGAACCTTAGACGTTACATATCCGTCTATACCATTGTTCCTCCTGCTTAACCCTGTATTGGTAGAGGGTATGCTGAATCCGCTGTTTAAATATGTAGCTTCCGGCGCATGGAAGTTCGCCTTTGCACCGCATGATGTCGGTCAGTATCCTATAGCCAATGGACAGGCTTATGCTTCAGACAAAAACCAGAGCGAAGAATACCAAATGCCGGTTGAAGAATGTGGAAATGCAATACTCTGCGTTTATGCTATTTGTCACTATAAGAACGACTTTTCTTACTTTGAAAAACATTTCGCTATATTAAAGCAGTGGGCGGATTATCTTACAGAATACGGTGCAGATCCGCAAAACCAGCTTTGTACCGATGACTTTGCAGGACATCTTGCACACAACTGCAATCTCTCTGTCAAGGCAATTATGGGTATAGCGGCATTTGGCAAGCTTCTTGAAGCGCTTGATATGTCCGATAAAGCCGTACATTATATCGACATTGCAAAGGATTATGCCGCACAGTGGGAAAAGATAGCTTTTGACGGCGACCATTATCGTCTTGCATTTGACCAGAAAGACACCTGGAGTTTAAAATACAATATGGTATGGGACAAAATATTCGGCTGGAATATTTTTGACAGCAAAATATTTGATACTGAAATCAGCTATTACAAAGGTAAGTTTAACAAATACGGACTGCCTTTGGATTCAAGAAGTGATTATACCAAGTCAGACTGGCTTATGTGGACAACACGTCTGACCGATGACGC
>CAJLFL010000157.1 GCA_905205855.1 uncultured Eubacteriales bacterium
AGCACTCTTTTTGATTTCGAGCGGATGAATGACATTGTTTTCCTCAACAAACACATCAATCTCTTTTGCATTGGAATCCCGAAAGTATGTGAGGTTCACCTTGGACTTTGCATAAGCATAGTTCTTAACCAGTTCCATCACGACATAGTTCTCGTAATAATGACCACTTGCAGCTCCGTTGCGCAGCGTATCCGGCGTCAGCCACATAGACAGATACACACAGAGCCCTGTATCGCAAAAATACAACTTCGGTGTTTTACTGAGGCGTTTGAGTTCCTCATCCACGCCCTGCACCTGCGGCATACCGCCCTCCCAGATGTGATGGAATACTTGAATCACATCATTCTTCGGAAGTTTACGCTGTCTTGCCTGTAATGTAGCCAGTGAGAAATCCAGATCCGTATCAAACACAAGCCCGGCTTTTTCTCTTGCAGACAGACTGTACAGATCCAAAATGCCAATCCTCCCGGCAAGAGTTTCACGCACTTTTTTCATCATATTGTACTGTTGTGATCCTGTAAGCCAAATAAGACCTTTTTCATCGCTCTCATCGCAAATAATTTTGATTTACTCGAACAGTTCCGGCGCTTTCTGCACCTCAGCAATGAGGATCGGCGGTTTATAGGTCTGGAAGAACAGCACAGGGTCAGAATGGGCAAGCTCCCTTGCCATTGCATTGTCCATTGTGACGTAGGTTCTGTCACTCTCTGCCAGGTGCTTCAGCATTGTTGTTTTGCCAACCTGTCTTGCACCGGTAACAAGGATAACCTTAAAAAATCATTGAGCTTTAAGAATTTGCGTTCAAGTTCCCGTGTAATATATGTCATAACACGCCTCCACGTTTTTAGGATAATCGGTGATTAATCATATTTTATCATAGAGTTTCCGTTTCATCAAGATGATATACGTTGCTGAAAAGCAAATATGATGCCTCCGTCTAAAACACAAATGACGGCAATGACACGGATTTTAATGTTATTTCTCGATATAAAGTAACATTGTATCTCATGTCATTGCCGTCATGGCATTTATGGGCTATATCTTTTGCTTAAACTTATATTTGCCTTTTCCCTTGCCCTTCACTTCCTCAATCAGTTCATATTCTTTCAATTTTACAATGATTTTGCCGGCAGCGGAATAGGACAAGCCGCAGATGACCGCAACATCGTTTCTGCCAAATATGCCCTCCGTTCCGAAAGCACAATATAGCTTTTCAAAATGCTTTTGCGATTTTCCTGCCGCTTTATCTGCCAATTTTTCAATAGCCACTTTTTCGCTCCCAATCGCTACTTTTCCATCTCTAATAGCTACTTTTTTATCTTCAATAGCCACTTTTTCCGATGTATTATTTGCCTCTGTTAAAACAAGCTTTATGATCGCAAGCATAAACTCGATAAATTCAGTGGAATCGCATTTCACATTACATGCATTGATTGCTTTATAGTATTCTTCCTGAAACCGATATATCATGGATTCAACGGGAAGCCACGCAAAAACCGCATTCCATTTTGATAAAATCAAGGTGTGCCACAATCTGCCGCATCTTCCGTTTCCGTCTAAAAAAGGATGAATCAGTTCAAATTCATAATGAAAGATACACGACTTAACCAAAGGATGAAGATCGCTGGTTTTTGTCCAATGCAGCAGTTTTTCGACCGTCTCCGGGACATAAGCAGGAAGTGTACCCAGATGAATCACCTCTCCGGACTGATTGTCAACAACGCCAACCGGCTTTTGCCTGAAACAGCCCGCATCGCGCAGCAAACCTCGCATCATTACGCCGTGTGCCTTCAAAAGGTCTTCCACGGAATACGGATTTAATGTATCCAGCATCTCATAGATTTCAAAGGCGTTTTTTACTTCTTCGATATCTTTCGGCGGCGCAATCACAGCCTTGCCGTTTATCACTGCCGTCACCATGTCAACGCTCAACGTGTTTTGCTCGATTGCAAGCGAACCGTGCACTGTTTGAATGCGATTGGCTCTGCGCAGTGTTGGGTTTTTATTTATTTTTTCCGCCATGTTGATTCCGCCTGTCAGTTCGGCAATCTCCGCAACATAGGACAGTATTTTACTTGTAATTGTAAACTTAGAATTCATAGTATCCCGCTCCGTTTGTGGTAATCAAGACTGAGAGATTCATCACCATCTTTTTAGATCCATTATAATGTAAACTCCGTATTTTTGCAATAAGCAGATTTGATTTTTAATTCTGCCACCAAAAAAACAAAATATGCACCGACAGCCGAAAGGGCACCGGCACGCCAAATAACGTGTCGATGCCCTTTTCGGTGTTTTGTAAACGATTTCATCTACCCTTTTTCATGGCGCGCATTTTGAAGGATCAAATGATGCATCTTTCGCATTTGGCGCTCTGAAATAATGTGATTTTCATACAGATACTGATTAAAATAGTTCATCCAGATTTCACCGGCAATCCGGCTTTTTCGTTTTTGTGCTTCCGTAAAAACCTCCAAAATGACACCCCTTTCTTTATGTATTATGAACCTAATTTTTCATAAATATAATATATCATTCAAATTTATCCCAATTTCAGCTGAACGCCCTCATAGCCGCGCTCATTGGCCGTCCGATAGGGTTTTAAGCCGGCAACATTCTGGGACTTAAAGAACCTGTTTTTATGTACTGCGGTATAATGACATCTCTGGCAAAAATCGAGATACGCACCGTAAAGCTCCGCAGACGGCACACGGTCCTCTGCCTGATCGGTTCTTATCAGCGTTGTCTCAAAAAAGTTTGCCAAAGAATTCTCGCGCTGCATATAGGTATATTTGATTTCTTCAGATTCATACGGCAAGACCAGTCCGTGTTTTAAATATTGATTCGCCCCCTCAATCAGCCAGGCAAGAATCTCATTTTTTACACATTCGCTTTGCAGCAAATCCGGCAGATTGACATTCTTATTTTCTTCCGTGTATCTTTGCTTAAACGGAATGATCTCCATTCTGCGAAATATCGCGTGTGCCGATTCGAGGCCTCCCGTTTCTATTTCCGGTAGGTGATTGGTATCAATGAAAATCACGGATTCATTTTTAAATTCCACCGTATTATGATACAATTTTCTGCCGCTGAGTTTACCGCCTCCGATCATTTTCTTAAATTGTGCCTCCACAATTTTGTCATTACGCTTCAGCTCCGATGCAAAGGCCATCCTCTTCCCTTTCAGCTGAACGACCGCCGGGCTGGCCTCGTTCGCGCCGCCGCGATCCTCGGCAGTAATCATCTTCTTTGACATCGTGGTGCAGTATTCTGCCCCCAAAACATTGCTGATTGCATCAATCAATGTCGTTTTGCCGTTTGCGCCGTTTCCGATCAAGACAAAACACTTTTGCTCTTTGGGATGACCGATCACCGCATATCCAAACGCACGCTGAATAAAATCAATCATATCCCGATCATGTGACATGACGTCATCGATAAAATCGCGAAAGATGCGCGGCTGATTCATAGCATCGATGTACTCCGCATCCACCATTCTGGTGATGTACAGGTTTTTATAGTTCCCGTGCGGCATAACGGTACGGCTTAAAAAGTTGTATATTCCGTTCTTTGCACATAGCAATCCGCTGTCTTGATTTAGTTTTTCCTCATTGACATAAATCTTTGCATTGATGATCTGAATGATATCATCAATCTTTTTGTTATCACACAGCTTTCTTGCATAGTCCATATCCACATCGGTTTCTTTGGTGCGAACATATACAAACCGTTTCTGCAAAATTGCCACAATTCTCTTCTTAAACTCCAGAACCGGCATCTTCTCCCAAATGCGCTGATTCCATTGATAATAGCATTTTTGCTCCGCAACGTAGATATACGATCCGTCCAGTATCCTGCAAATATTGTCCGCCGTGTCCGCATCATTGCAATCTTTCTCAGAGAACACCCTGCCCTCCATCGGCGTAAATACATGCACCGGCGCTTGAAACTGATTTGCCGCAAAGGCGTTTTGCTGTCCGCCCGAAACCATTCCCGATTCCCAAGCGGAAATCGGAGCGGGACCCTGCATCTGATTTTGAACAGGAATCATGGCATTTGCCTGTTCGGAAGCATCGGCAAAAATCTTTTCCGATTTCTCCGCCTTGCTCAGCACGTCAAAATAACATCTTGCTTCATCACCGTAGAGTTCCGTATAAAAATCAACTTCACATTCCTCAGGAATTACGGCACCATTCAGTTTACCAATCGGCACATCCGGTATTGTCGTCAACGGACAGCTCCATCGAAACTCCTGATCCATCCATGGCTTTGGGTACAGCTTTCTGAGTCTGATCTTATCTTCCTCCGATAAACCCACCCATTTAAGATCCTTCAGCGGGGTATTCGCAAGCGCAACAAACGGTTTGATTAATTTTTTACTGTTATTTCTGTCCTGATACATTCGTCTCAGTCTCCTTTTTTAAAATTTTAGTTTGATAAAGTGCACTTTTTCTCAGGTACGAGGCCGATCACGCCTCTGTGGTGATGAAGTTTAGCACATTGCATTTTTTGTGTCAAGCGCATTGCTCTCAGTTGACTTTTTCTAAGACGGGTGTTAAAATGGTAAAAATATATGAAGAAAGAAGGATTCCCATGGGTGTTTGCCACCTTAAAAAGAATGCCGTATTAGCGAAAGGTCAGGATATATTATTAGAGAAATTCAGAGCAGAACTTATCGATTATAAGCCCAATTGGGAGATCATCATTAAAAACTATAAGAAAGACGTATCCAATAAGGAATTTTCAAAAATCTGTGGGGAAAGAATCCGAGAATTTCGTAGAAACACCATATTGCCATATGAGGCAAAACACTTGACACAAGGGCGTTTGGGGGATTTACTGGGGATTACCAAGCAGGCTGTTAGCAAACTTGAAAAGGGCGGCTATATCGACATTCCCTCCAGGCATATCCTCTTTATTGCAAGCTATTTTGATACCGGAATCGGTTACTTAATGGGAATATTTGATGACATGGACTTCGAACTTTCCGATTCTTATCAATACTTCCTTGAACACCCTGATTCGGAATATTTACAATTAAAAGATAAAGTTTCCTCATATAATGTTATACCATTTAAAT
>CAJLFL010000158.1 GCA_905205855.1 uncultured Eubacteriales bacterium
TTATAAGTATCCTCAGTATATAGCATAAGCTGATTAAGTCCCATTTTTGCCATATATCTTATAATATCCATTACTGTTTCGACCTTTAACACGGCATTTCTTGAAACATCTATCATTATACCACAGTTATCAAATCTGTTCACTGCCGAAACATCAATACTTTCTCCGTCTGATATTCCGTTGAGAATCGTCGCAGCTCTGAAAAAATCTGTTTTTGTATTGTAACTGAGATTATACACATTATCTTTTTCGGTTATTTTATAGCCTTTTTCTGTTCTACCAAGAGTTATACTCTTATCAGAAGCCATATTTAATTCTTTTATTCCGGATTTAAATTCGTTAAATTCACCGATAAAATTCATTTCAACACCTCTTAAATAACATTATTCATTCAGACAAGCGTTTACAATATCCGATATTTTACCGGTTGCAAGACCTATATTGGTATCTGCTGCGCCGTAATATATTTTAACCGTACCGTCATCCTCCGGCACTGCATTGCAGGCAAATACCACATTTGATACTCTGCCGCGCATCTCATAATCATATTCGGGCCAAAGTATAAAATCTTTAGTATAGCCTATTATGTTCCACGGCTCGTCTTTATCCAGAATACATGCTTTTAATCTGTATATAAACCCATTGCAGGTTGTTGAAACCGTATGATATATCTCAAGCCAGCCCTTATCCGTCAAAATCGGAACAGCGCCTGCTCCCATTTTGAACCCATCCATAAACGGCTTTCCTTTATAATAAATCGGTCTTGATTGTCCCCAGTATACCAAATCCGGCGAAAAGCTCATCCACATTGAACATGGTTCCTGCTCGTTTCCGAACGGACGATCCAAGCGGCAATACATCCCATTTATTTTTTCCGGAAACAACGCTCCGTTTCTGTTTCCAAGCTCGCTTCCCGTGCATACTCTTTCAAACGTATTGAAATCTCTTGTCCTCAATATTCCCAATCTCGCCTGGTTCTGCTCTAAATCACTTGCATAAATTATTATATATTCGTCACCTATTTTTGTAATACGCGGATCATATGTATTCATCTCCGGATGGAACGGATCCTTTGGAGGCATTTTCAGCGGATGCGGCTCCGGCACAAAATTATAACCGTCCTTGCTTCTTGCCAGCCACAGCCTGTGTATATCATCCGTCGTCGTCGCATCCATAATTATAATATATTCATCCTTGTACTTCACCGCACCGGGATTGAATGTATATAAAACCCCCTCCAGCATATTCGGCGTTATTATAGGGTTTCCCTCATATTTTTTTAGCAGTCGCATAATACTCTCCATTCTTTCGTTAATATTTTTATTCCACTTAAATTCTACTCCGTTACAGAGGCTCTTTAAAGAGTAAAAAACAAATATTTACTGAAAGTTTTTAATATTTTATATCAGGCTGCCCCACTTGACACAACGACAAAGCTATTGTAAAATAATATTTATATGCAACAAAATGTATGAAAAGGATTATGTTATATGAAACGAAAGATTACAGAAATCTCTGTATTTGAATTTTTTTTGTGTATGTTTGTCATACTCATCCACTTGCTTTCCGAGGGAGTTGATACCTTTCCCAAATGGAGCTTTTGGTCTGTCCTTTTTTCATCACTGACAAGGCTTACTACCTTTGCAGTGCCCGGCTTTATCTTTACCAGTGCCGTAAAGCTGTTTTACAAATACGGTGATGTAAAGCGGTTTTCTTATCCCCGTTTTGTATTTGACAGATTTAAAAAAATCTGTATTCCGTATCTGCTTGCAGTTGTAATTTATTATGCGGTGTTTGTATGGATTTTGGATATGTACCGTTTTGACGCCTCTCAGCTTTTCGGCTTTATTCTGACCGGAGATATATCCGCACAGTTCTACTTTGTAATACTTATAATTCAGTTTTATCTTCTGATGCCGCTTTGGCTTGCTTTCAGCCGTATAAACAACAAAGTATTTGCTGTGCTGCTTTCAGCAGCAGCATTTGCCGTTACCTTAATATTCAGAATGTATTTTCCATATACTGCGGCAATACACAAAATAATGCCGTCATATTTGATATTCTGGATTTTGGGTATGTATACAGGTCTTAATTATGAGGCTTTTGAAAAACTGATTGTTCAAAACAGAATGTTAATATATATCGGCTGGCTTATACTGGCTGTAAGTCACTGTATTTTGTCATATATGCAGTTTGGCGGACTTATCGCCTATAAGGCATCGCCGATAATGGTTGTTTTCTTTTGCTTCTTCTCTATTTTCGGTTTTTACACCTATGCAAGAGAGCTTACCATTTCACTTGAAAAACGCGGCAAAGGTCTGCTTACAAGTATCTCCTCCGCGTCATACGACATATATCTTAATCATTGTCTGATAATTATTGTTATGGGAAGAATTCTGACCGAAGCCGACATAGACAACGCGCTTCAGCGTTTTGCCATAACCGCACTGGTGACATACTCGCTGTCAATCATCATTTGTGTGCTCCAGTCAACAATATATAATAACCTCAGAGCCAAATATCTGCGTGCCTCAGCAACAAGAGCCCGCAAGATGGCCCGTAGAAAACGCTATCTGTAGGTTAAACCCGCCGGTATACGCATCAACATCTATTATCTCTCCGGCAAAATACAGTCCGTGCACCAGTTTTGACTCCATAGTTGATGGATTTATCTCCTTCACGTTTATTCCGCCGGAGGTTATGATGGCGCTGTCTATAGGACAAAACCCGCTTATGTTAAATTCGAGATTTTTTAAAACAGCAACAAGTCTGCTCCGTTCCCCTTTGGTAACGGAGTTTACTTTTTTATACGGATCAATGCCGGAAAGCTTTATAATCTCCGGTATCAGCCTTGACGGCAAAAGTCCGCCCAGACTGTTTTTAAAATCACGGTTAAGCTCATCTGCAAAATCACGCTGAATCCGCATGTCAAGCTGCTTTTCATCAAGTGCCGGCTTTAAATCAACCAACAGCTTATAGTTCTCCTCCCCCATTTTGTGCATATGCGCGCTTGCACTGAGTATTATCGGTCCCGTCAATCCGAAATGTGCAAACATCATTTCGCCAAAATCGGTATAGACCTTTTTTCCGCGGCTGTCCGTCACCTTTATTTCTACATTTTTAAGCGTCAGCCCTGCCAGTTCCATGTACCAATTCTCACAGGTTTCAAGCGGCACAAGCGATGGCATCGGTTCTATAATTTCGTGTCCGAGATTTTCTGCCCATGTATAGCCGTCGCCGGTCGATCCGGTGCTTTGATATGACATTCCTCCCGTTGCAAGAATAACGCTGTCACTGTATATCCTTCCGCGCTTTTGCGTCAGCACGCCGTTTACCATACCGTCTGCAGTCAGAATATCATCAACTCTGTCACGAATAATCTCAACATTGTTTTCAATCAAAAATCTGCGTAAAGCAGAAACTATATCCACACTTTTGTCCGAAACAGGAAAAACCCTTTCACCGCGCTCAACCTTCAGCGGCACGCCGAGATTTTCAAAAAAATCCATTGTCTGATGATTTGTAAAGCCGTAAAACGCACTGTATAAAAAAGCTCCGTTTGTCGGCACATTATTTATCAAATCGCGGACATCATCACATGCGTTTGTAACATTGCATCTGCCTTTGCCCGTTATCATAAGCTTTTTTCCAAGCAGCTTATTCTGCTCTATCAGTTTTACGTTTAGTCCGCGCGCCGCCGCAGTACCGGCAGCCATCATTCCGGCTGCGCCGCCGCCGATCACTATTATTCTCTTGCTCATTATATACTTCCTCCGCAATCAGATGCACTGTAATTATAATACTTTTCTTATAAATACTGATATTTTAACACAGATACAGTATGCTTTCAATATCTTTATAATATTTTGCTTGTCTTTTTTGGCTATCTATGGTAAAATCATTTTGAAAACTGCAAAATGGGAGAAGATTATGAAACGAACAAAAATTATAGCTCTGATAATAATGCTGCTTGCCATATTGGGCGCGGCAGCCTTTTACTCAAAACACAATACCGGCGGCAGTGTCAAAAGCAGTAATTCCGGCTCCGGCGAAGAAATAGTCACAACCGCAGACGCTCATAAAGTATTGATTGACCGTCCGAAAGGCTATATGCTGTCGTTTCCGGATAACATGAATATAGATACCTCTGTAAGTCCTGAGCAGATAAAGGCATACAATGACACCATGACGGTAATAGTAACGCGCGAATGGGCGCCGTATGAGGATCCGTGGTATCTGATTGACAATTACTTAAATGACTATTATCTTAATGATTATTATATCAAAAGCAACGACATAACAATACATAATGATGACGTTTATGAGCATAACGGCGCAAAAGCGCAATTTATCGCGCTTACAAGAAGTCCAAAGGAACAGCACGTTGAACGCCAAAACAGCTACGCATACTTCTTTGTGCGCTCGAAGACAGCAAAACAGGCGTTTTTCAGAGTAATGTTTAAGACCTCCGACTATCAGAATGATAAAGCAGTAATAGATGAAATCAAAAATTCGTTTGAGGAAATAAACGTAGAGGGACAAAATCAGTTTAAGTGCGATTATGCGCCTGTTCCGTCTGAAACCTGGAACAGTGAAACAAAAAAGCTGTATAATAAAATCAAAAACAGCAAAAGCATTGAGTGGGGACTGTTTGTTGACGGAGCATATACTATCGACCGCAACTATCAGTGGTTTAAGGAGCTTGAGCAAAAAGTTGACTATGACTTTGATTTTGCCCTGCACTATGTAAACTTAGACTGGGAGTTTCCTGTAAAAGAGCTTACGCGGTTTTATAACGACGGAAAGATAACCGAGCTTACACTGCAGACTTCTAACTTTAACAATGATGACCTTTACGGCGACAACATAAACTTTGATATATACGACGGACTTTTGGACGACCAGATACGCGAGTTTGCCAGAGGTGCAAAGGAATTTGGACATCCGTTTTTGTTCCGCCTTAATAACGAGGTAAACAGCGACTGGGTAAACTATTCGGGTGTGGCAACACTATCCGATCCGGAGGTATGTATCTACAACTGGAGCAGTATGTAGGAGATATTCCAAGAGGAAGGCGTT
>CAJLFL010000159.1 GCA_905205855.1 uncultured Eubacteriales bacterium
CATTATCTTTTATAGTATAACATATTTCATCTCAATAAAGGATATGTTATTTTTAAATATGGGTATTATCGCTATTAACATACCTTATTCGACAAACATATCCGAAAAAAGGGCTGTAAAAAATGACTTTTTTTACAGCCCTTTATTATGCCATTTATCAAATACTAATCAAGCCTTACGATTATTTCTGAGGACCTGCGCTTACTAAAGCCTTTCCTGCAGCATTACCCTCGTATTTAGCAAAATTCTTGATAAATCTGTCAGCAAGATCCTTTGCCTTTGCATCCCACTCGGAAGCGTCAGCATAGGTATCTCTCGGATCCAGAATACCGGAATCAACACCCGGAAGCTCAGTCGGAACTTCAAAGTTGAAGAACGGAATCTTCTTTGTCGGAGCCTTTTCTATATCACCGTTTAATATAGCGTCAATAATTCCGCGTGTATCACGAATAGATATACGCTTACCTGTACCGTTCCAGCCGGTATTAACAAGATAAGCTTTTGCGCCGCTCTTTTGCATCTTCTTAACGAGCTCCTCTGCATACTTTGTAGGATGCAGTTCAAGGAAAGCCTGACCAAAGCAAGCTGAGAAAGTAGGAGTCGGCTCAGTTATGCCGCGCTCTGTACCTGCAAGCTTTGCGGTAAATCCCGACAGGAAGTAGTACTGTGTCTGCTCCGGTGTGAGGATTGAAACCGGCGGAAGTACGCCAAACGCATCAGCAGAGAGGAATATAACGCTCTTTGCATCAGGAGCGGCAGAAACCGGACGTACGATATTTGTAATATGGTCAATCGGATAAGAAACACGGGTGTTCTCGGTAACGCTCTTATCATCAAAGTCAATCTTGCCGTCCTTGTCAAGAGTAACATTCTCAAGCAACGCATCACGCTTGATTGCATTATAGATGTCAGGCTCTGAATCCTTATCAAGGTTAATAACCTTTGCATAGCAGCCGCCCTCAAAATTGAATACGCCGTTGTCGTCCCAGCCGTGCTCGTCATCACCTATAAGCAAACGCTTAGGGTCGGTTGAAAGTGTGGTCTTACCTGTACCTGACAGACCAAAGAATATAGCGGTGTTTTCGCCATTGAGGTCTGTATTTGCAGAACAGTGCATAGAAGCAATGCCCTTAAGCGGCAGATAGTAGTTCATCATAGAGAACATACCCTTCTTCATCTCTCCGCCGTACCATGTGTTTACTATTACCTGCTCACGGCTGGTAATGTTAAACATAACAGCTGTTTCAGAATTAAGACCAAGCTCCTTATAATTCTCCACCTTTGCCTTTGATGCATTGTATACAACAAAGTCAGGCTCAAAGTTTTCAAGCTCCTCAGCGGTAGGAGTTATAAACATGTTGGTAACAAAGTGTGCCTGCCATGCAACCTCTACTATAAAACGGATTGCCATACGGGTATCTTTATTTGCACCGCAGAATGCGTCTACCACATAAAGTCTTTTGTTAGAAAGTTCTTTAATAGCTAAATCTTTAACAGCCTTCCACGCCTCCTGTGTTGCGGGATGGTTGTCATTTTTATATTCATCGGAAGTCCACCAAACAGTATCTTTTGAGTTATCATCCATAACGATAAACTTATCCTTAGGCGAACGGCCGGTATATACACCTGTCATAACATTAACTGCGCCAAGCTCGCTGACCTGGCCTTTTTCATAACCCTCAAGACCGGCTTTTGTTTCTTCCTCAAAAAGCATATCATATGAAGGGTTGTGCACAATCTCGGTTGTACCGGAAATTCCATACTTACTCAAATCAATTTTTGACATATCGAAATACCTCTTTCCTTTGTTTTATATAATTGTAACCAATTTTAAACTTTTATTCAAGTAGCTTGATAACCAATTTTTTAAACGCTACAAGTTATATTATAGTTAATTTTTTCACAAAAAGCAACATTTTTTTTAAATTTAGCTCAAAAAACATTTATCCGAGCAGTTTTTCTATGCTGACAATCTTTGTATGATAAGATAAAACCTTTATTGCCGGTTCGATTTCACTCGCCTCTGCAAAGGACGGCGCCAGTCTTATATTTGTATTATCCGGATCACTGCCGTAAGGATATGTTGCGCCTGACGGTGTAAACTTTACTCCGCTTTCCGCACAGCGCCGTACAATCTCATCCGCGCAGTTATACAATGCGTCAAACGACATAAAATACCCACCGGAAGGATTTGTCCACTTTGCAATACCAAGACCGCCAAGCTCCTCTGTCAGTATTTTATTTGCTATATCAAACTTGGGTTTAAGCAGCGCAGCATGCTTTTGCATATGAGCTTTTATACCGGCGCTGTTTTTAAAATATCTGACGTGTCTTAATTGATTTATCTTATCCGGACCTATGGTTGAATATTTCATAAAACCGCGCAAATCGTTAAGGTTTGCAGGGCTTGAAGCAATTGCCGCTATTCCCGAACCGGGGAATGTAACCTTGCTTGTTGAGCAGAACTCATATACCATATCATTGTTTGAATTCTTTTCACATTCGCTTATTATGTCGATTATTTCATCGCTCTTTTCACCAAATCCGTGAACGCAATATGCATTATCCCAAAAAATTCTGAAATCCTTAGCTGCCGGCTTCAGCGCCGCAAACCTGCGTACAACCTCGTTGCTGAAGGTTATACCGGTAGGATTCTGATACTTCGGAACGCACCATATTCCCTTTACCGTATCATCCTTTATAAGCTCCTCAACCATATCCATATCGGGACCGTCCGAGAGCATAGGTACATTTATAAGTTCAAATCCGAAATGCTCTGTTATTGCAAAATGACGGTCATATCCGGGGACAGGACAAAGAAACTTTCTGTTCTTTACCTCATACCACGGCTTTTCACCGAGGATTCCGTCTGTCATAGCATGACCGACAATATCATACATCATGGTAAGGCTGCTGTTTCCGCCTACCATAGTATATGCGGAATGTGTCCCCATCATGTGCGCCATTATACGCCGTGCCTCCGGAATACCGTCCGGTATACCGTAGTTGCGGCAGTCTGCACCGCACTCAGAGTCAAGAATACTACCGGCATTTACAACCGACAGCATTTCCATAGACAGCTCAAGCTGTTCTCTTGACGGCTTTCCTCTTGAAAGATCAAGCATAAGGTTTTGTTCGTCCGTTTTGGCAAGCTTTTTTAAGGTAAGCTCCAGTTCATTTTCCAATTCTTTTTGATTCATTTTTGAGTATTCCAGAAAAAACACTTCTTTCTACTTGATTTTATACAGCTATTATATTATAATATTTATATTGATATATGTAAAATATTATTTTTATATCACCGCCATACAAATTTGACATATCGGAGGTAATCTAATGAATATAAGCTACGACTATTACAGAGTGTTTTATTATGTTGCAAAATATAAAAACTTTACTCAAGCCTCCAGAGTTCTGCTAAGCAATCAGCCAAACCTCACACGGACAATTAAGCTTTTGGAAAACTCTCTCGGCTGTAATCTCTTTGTACGCAGCAACCGCGGAGTAACACTGACGCCGGAGGGCGAAAGACTTTATGCACATATGAAGATAGCTTTTGACCATATTGAATCCGCCGAGGAGGAAATCTCTCTTAACAAAAGTCTGCAAAGCGGAATCATCTCCATAGGTGCAAGTGAGATAGCTCTGCGCTGTCTGCTTCTGCCCATACTTAAAAAATATAAAACCCTTTACCCCGGTGTGCGTATACATATCACCAATCACTCCACTCCGGAAGCAATCAGCGCACTTGAAAACGGTGCAGTTGATCTCGCGGTTGTAACCACTCCTACAATTAAGTCAAATTTGTTTTCTGAAACGGACATAACACCGTTCAGCGAAGTCGCGGTATGCTCAAATAAATTTACAAAACTTCTTGACAGAAAAATATCTCTTAAAGAACTTGCACAGTATCCGCTCATCTCGCTCAGTGCCTACACCAAAACATATGAACTGTATTCGGAATTTTTCTTTAAACACGGCGTACCTTTTGCACCGGATATAGAGGCAGCGACGGCTGACCACATTCTTCCGATGGTTGAATCGGACTTGGGAGTAGGTTTTGTCCCTGTTGAATTTCTGAAAAGCATTGACAATGTAGGAATTATAGATTTAAAAGAGAAAATTCCGGAAAGGTTTATTTGTATGATAAAGAAAAAGGACCGCAGCCTTAGCATCGCCGCTAAAGAACTTGAACGTCTTTTAACCGAAAACGGCGTTGCAAAATAATCAGGCAAATCGAGGCGGCTTCAAAACATCTCTTTATCTCCCGTGATATAATAATCGCAGTATTCTCCGCCTGCAGCAAGAGTCTGCCGGCGATGCAATATGCCATGCTGAAGTGCAATCATAACCTCATCCAATTCACAAAATAACGGCATAAGCTCTTTTACGCCCAGTTTTTCGGCATATAAGCATATCGGACATCGTGTGATGCGGTAATAACATGCACTTTCATGCGGCTGACCGACAAAATCTACTTTAAATTAGGCGGGATACTGTTCTTCCCTCTCCGAAGTATACCATTTAACATATCTGACAATGCTCTTTTTGTTCTCATTCTTTCCTTTTTCTGTGTTCAGATCTGTACGGCTGAAATACCATTTGACGTGATAGAGCGAGTGGCGCATCATTTCCTGTATGGTTTCCGGAGGGATTTTCTTTCCGCTTGCCACATACGGAGCGACAAAAGCAAGCGCAAACAACTCGTTATATACCATAGGATTATCATTTCCGATATCGTCCGCTTTCACCACAAGCTCCCGATATACATTTTTGCTTTTTTTCATAATTTCCTTAGAATACTGCTTATTATATTTTTCAGCAATCACCTTCTTCATGGAACTCCTGAACATCCAAAAATAAAAGCCGTTATACTTCATTACAATCACTCTTTTGATAAAACCGCCGCAGATAATACGAATTTGGGTTTATCTTATTGATATTATATCAAAAAAATACAGATAAAGCAATCGTT
>CAJLFL010000160.1 GCA_905205855.1 uncultured Eubacteriales bacterium
ATAAAAATTCAAAACTTAATATAACAATAATTTACATCAAAATCACTTGACGATATGCGTTTTTTAGTGTATCATAATGTATTATACCATGCGTAACAGTGTATGTAATGATTGCATATTTTATATATGAAAGGAATGTTAATATGGCGAAAGTTATTCCGTTTCGCGGATTACGGTACAATACCGAAAAATTCAAGGATTTAAACAACGTAACTGCTCCGCCTTATGATATTATATCGCCTGCTCAGCAGCAGGAATTATATAATAAGGATGAATACAATATCATAAGACTTGACTATGGCATGGATTTTGTCAGTGATGATGAAAACAATAATCGTTATACACGCAGTGCCGCTTACCTTGAAAAATGGATAGAAGATCAACAGTTAATATTTGAGGATAAACCTGCTTTTTACATTTACGAACAAGTATTTTCTCTTGACACAGACAAAACTTCTCATTCCGACAGACCTTCACATTCTTTAAAGGGAATAATTGGTCTTGTTCAGCTTGAGGACTTTTGTAAAAAAATAGTGTTGCCGCATGAAGAAACAATTTCAAAAGCAAAAGAAGACAGACTTAATCTTATGCGTACAACTAAATCCAATTTAAGTCAGGTATATTCATTATACATAGACGAGAATAAAGAAATAGCCGGTCTTTTGGAAACATATAGCGACGGAAAACCGGATATAACATTTGTAACAGACGATAATATAACTCAAAATATCTGGATAATCAAGGATGCCGAAGTAAATTCAACACTTTCGGCCATGTTTGCTGAAAAGCAGCTTTTCATAGCAGACGGTCATCACAGATACGAAACAGCATTGAATTATAGAAATGAGCGACACAAAGAAGACGAAACGGCTGAAGGAACAATGCCGTACGACTACATTATGATGATGCTTGTTTCTATGAGCGACGGAGGTCTGTTTGTATTTCCTACACACAGAATGGTACGCGGAATTGAAAACTTTGACGAAGTTTTGCTTGTTGGTTTTCTCACCGAAGAATTTACTGTTTCAAAGATTTTCTTTACCGAGGGTGATTATGCCGATATAATTCAGGACAGACTATCAAATACGGTTGATGAAACTTTATTTGGTCTTTATACCGGGCAAAACTATTATTATCTGCTAAAGCTTAAAAGCACCAAAAATATTGACAGCATAATAACAGATAAGACAGATGCATACAAACACCTTGATGTAACGATTCTTCACAAACTTATTCTTGAAAAATATCTCGGAATAGATGATGAAAATCTCAAGAATCAGAAAAACCTCGTATATACCCGTGATGCACATGAAGCGGTTGAGGCTGTTAAAAACGGTGAATTTGACTGTGCGTTTTTAATCAATCCGCCTAAGGTATCCGAGATAAAACAAATTGCCGAAGATAATGAAAAAATGCCTCAAAAATCAACATATTTTTGGCCTAAGCTTGTAACAGGAATTGTTATAAACAAATTCGATATTTAATAATATACTTATACACAACAATACAGCCGCGTTTTATTACGGCCGAAAGGATGGATATACAAATGAAAATAGCACTAATGGGATTTGGCGTTGTAGGAAGCGGTGTCGGAGAAATTATAAGAAACTCTCCCGATGCATTAAAAGGACGCAGCGGTGAAGAAATTGAAATTAAATGGATCCTTGATCTCCGCGATTTTCCTGACAGCCCATTTAATTGCTTTACAAAAGACTTCAATGATATTTTAAACGATCCTGAAGTTGAAACCGTTGTTGAAGTTATGGGCGGTACTGTTCCGGCTTATGAATTTACAAAAAAACTGCTTCTTGCCGGAAAACATGTTGTAACTTCAAATAAGGAATTGGTTGCAAAGCACGGGACAGAGCTTCTTAATATTGCAAAAGAGAAAAATGTTAATTATTTGTTTGAAGCAAGCGTAGGCGGAGGCATTCCGATAATAAGACCTCTGTATTCAAGCCTTTCAGCTAATGAACTTACAGATGTAATAGGTATATTAAACGGTACAACAAACTATATTTTAACCCAAATGATAAATGAGGGTGAAAGTTTTTCTGACGCCTTAAAGGGTGCTCAGGAAAAAGGCTATGCTGAAAAGGATCCCACAGCAGATGTAGAAGGCTTTGACACCTGCCGCAAAATAGCTATACTTGCATCTCTTGCATTTGGCAAATATGTTGACAGCGCAGAAATCCATACTGAAGGAATAACTAAAATCACACTTGAAGATGTTGAGTACGCCAATGCATTCGGTGGTGTTATCAAACTCATTGGTATGGCGTCAAAAGCTGAAAATGGAATATATGCATGTGTTTGCCCCGCTGTGTTAAAAACTTCGCATCCGCTTGCCGGCATAGATGGAGTATTTAACGGTATTATGGTAAAAGGTGATGCAATAGGTGATGTTATGTTTTACGGTAAAGGCGCAGGTTCTCTTCCTACAGCAAGTGCTGTTGTTTCGGATGTTATAGACACTGTGAAGCATAAAAATACTCATATTTTACTTGGCTGGACAGACAGTGAGGATGGTTATCTGCTTGACAGTGACAACCAAAAATTCAGTTTTTACATTCGTTTGGGCGGAAAATCTGCATCGTTTAACGAACAAGGCTTTAAAATCGTGACCTTAGACAAATCTAAATATAAAAATGAATTTGCTGTCATAACTCCCATGATGAATGGACATGAGTTTAATGCACTCAAAGAAAAGCTGTCATCCGAATATAAAATAATGTCTGCGTTAAGGTTGGTGGCAGAATGAAAATAAAAGTTAGAGTTCCGGCAACAAGTGCGAATATGGGACCCGGTTTTGACAGTATGGGTATAGCATTAAATCTATATAATCACGTAACGGTCGAAGATATGGGTACAGGTCTTGTAATAGATATACCGGATGATATAACAAGCAAATTTCTTGCTAAAGACGAGCGCAACCTTGTATATGTATCAATGAAAGCCGTATTTGATAAAGTAGCTTATCATCCGCGAGGGCTGCATATAGTATTGGAAAATAACATTATGGTTACACGCGGTCTTGGAAGCAGCAGTGCCGGTATTATATCCGGACTTGTTGCAGCAAATGAAATGACCGGACGTCAGCTTTCAAAGGATGACTTGTTATCTATGGCTGCTGAAATTGAAGGACATGCAGATAACGTTACACCTGCGCTGCTTGGTGGTTTTACAATAAATGTTAAACAAGATAATTCTATCAAATATGTAAAAACGGATGTAAAAGATGATTTACGCTTTGCCGCATTCGTGCCGGATTTCTTTCTGCAGACGAAAAAAGCAAGAAGTGTACTTCCGCGTTCCGTATCAATGAAGGATGCGGTTTATAACACCGGAAGAAGTGCACTCCTTGCCGCGAGTATAATCAGCGGTAAGTACGATAATATTCGTGCAGCTGTCGGTGACAAGCTTCATCAGCGTTACAGAAAGCGCCTTATTCCCGGTATGGATGATATTTTTAAATATTCATATCAGAACAATGCTCTCGGCGTTTATTTAAGCGGTGCAGGTCCTACAATAGTATCAATAATTCACGGTGATAACCGTGAGTTTGAGAATAAAATGCGGACTTTTCTTTCAGAAAATATGCAAAACTGGCAGCTATATATGTTGAGTGCCGATAACTGCGGCGCAAAGGTAATTGAAATTAGTAAATAAGCAATTTTTGATATAGATTAAATGGAGGGATAAAAAGTGGCACTTATTGTTCAAAAATTCGGCGGCAGTTCTGTTGCTGATTCCGAAAGAGTAAACAATGTCGCAAGACGAGTTGTTGAAACAGTTCAGCAGGGCAACAATGTTGTCGTTGTTGTTTCTGCCCAGGGTGATACAACTGATGATCTTATAGAAAAGGCGGCTGAAATAAATCCGGAGGCATCCAAACGCGAAATGGATATGCTTTTATCCAGTGGTGAACAGATTTCGATTGCTCTACTTGCAATGGCTATTGAGGCATTAAAATATCCTGTTGTTTCGCTCACCGGATGGCAGGCAGGATTCAAGACCAATGCTGCATACGGCAATGCGAGAATAGACAAAATCAATACCGAACGAATAGAAGCAGAACTTGATAAGCGCAACATTGTTATTGTTGCAGGTTTCCAGGGACTTAATAAGTACGAAGATATAACAACGCTCGGCAGAGGCGGAAGTGACACCTCTGCAGTTGCTTTGGCAGCCGCTCTTGGTGCGGATAAATGCGAAATATATACTGATGTTGATGGTGTATATACCGCTGATCCGCGTATTGTACCTGATTCTATTAAACTCGATGAAATTACTTATGACGAAATGCTTGAACTCGCAAGTCTTGGTGCAAATGTATTGCATAATCGTTCAGTTGAAATGGCAAAAAAATACAATGTAAAGCTTGAAGTTAAATCCAGCTTTAACAAAGAGCCCGGAACAATCGTAAAGGAGGTAACAAACTTGGAAAAAATGTTAATAAGAGGTGTAACGAGAGATAATGATGTTGCTCGTATTGCAATAATCGGTGTAGAGGATACTCCGGGTATAGCGTTTAAGGTATTTTCCGCACTGTCAAAGCGTAACATAAACGTAGATATGATTTTGCAGTCTATAGGACATAACGGTACAAAGGATATTGTATTCACTGTAAACAAGAATAATCTTGAAAATACTTTAAACGCAATAGAAGAACTCAAAGAGTGTATTTCATATCAAGAGGTAAATCACAGAGATGATTTAAGCAAGGTATCTATTGTCGGCTCAGGAATGGTTAATAATCCCGGTGTTGCCGCAAAAATGTTTGAGGCGCTTTACACGGCTGATATAAATATTCATATGATATCAACATCTGAAATTAAAGTTTCTGTATTGATAAATGTAAATAATGCCGAAAGAGCAGTAAAAGCCATTCATGACAGCTTTAATGTATAGAATTAAAAATAACGCTTGGCAGAAAATATG
>CAJLFL010000161.1 GCA_905205855.1 uncultured Eubacteriales bacterium
GAGGTTTTGAAGTATAATTGTAAAACGGACCTGTGAGAAAATCTATTGCCGCTTTTGCTCCGAGATAAGAACCGCCGATTCCTATTACAATTAAGACATCAGAGTCATTTCTGATTTTTTCGGCTGCTTTTTTTATTCTTGAAAATTCATCTTTATCATAATCGACAGGCAAATCAACCCATCCGAGAAAATCGTTTCCGGCACCGCTTTTATTATGCAGTACAGAGTGTACGGTTTTAATCTGCTCCTTTAAATTATTTAATTCTTCTGTGCTGAAGAATTTCAATGCTCTCTGATAGTTGAATTTAACATTCTGAGGCATTATAATCACTCCTTTATAATTATGCTTAAAGCTATTAAAACAAAATAAGCTTTCTTTAAATATTACCATAGTTGTGAATTAAGTGCAAGTGATTAAATGAAAAATATTTTTTAAATTTTGGGGCATCATTATTGTTGTGGGAACAAAATTTTCTGTTTTTATTTAAAATAAACAACATGGTATATATTACCTGAATAAATTTTGTTACTTTATCCACACTAAACACGTAACCTAAATTAAACTTTTAAAACAAAAGGAGTGAAAATAATGTCAAATTCAAGCAATAGCAACAATTATGTAGTCCCCAATTCCAAAGCTGCTATGGAGCAGTTTAAAATGGAGGCTGCAAATGAGGTAGGCGTTACTCTCAACAAGGGATATAACGGCGACCTCACTTCCAGACAGGCCGGATCTATCGGTGGTCAGATGGTTAAAAACATCTGACCCGAACGAAAGTCTAAATCACCGTCCTTTTTGCATCTGCTTTTTCTCATCCGCAATTTTTCAAGCTGCTTTTCGCAGCTCTCCCCGGTGAAGATTTTGATATTCAGCTGCATGGTATTCCCGTCCGCCGATACATAAATTTTATCAATGTATTGATTGATAAACGCGATATCGATCACGTGATCGGCAGCATCCTCTTTCGCCTTTTCGAGCTGACGGCGAATCTCTTCCAGCTGCTTTTTGAATTCCGTCTCCGAGCTCAGCTTGTTCTCCAGTTCCGCCTTCTCCGCCTCGGCGGATTCGATTTTTTTGGTTGCCTCATTGTTCATTTTAATATAATCTTTGTCCGAGATATCGCCGTTGATGTTATAGTCAAGCAGCTTTGCCTTCTTTTTCTGTTCAAAAGAAATCTTCTTTTCCAGTTCGGCGATCGCCTTCGCGGTATCGTTATCCTCGTCAACGGTCTTGTAAAGGTCAATATATTCATTGATATACCGATCAGCCATTCCGGCCGTCTCCTGGAATACATCAAGCAATATCGGCTTGATATCGCTTTCATAAATCGCAAATGTCGGACAGGAATCCGCTCCGTTCTTTATTTTTCCGCTGCATATCCATATACTGTTGCAGTTTCCGCTCTTGTCCTTGCTTTCCCGGCGGTAAAACGGTTTTCCGCAATGGGTGCAAAAAAGCTTTCCCGTCAGCAGATTTGCATGGTTGCACTTGTTTTGTCTGTTTTTCACATCATGGCTTCTGCGCGCCAAAACAGCGTTTGCCTTATCCCACAATTCCTCCGAGACAATGGCCGGCACGATTTCGCCGGTTTCGTCCTTAAACATGACCCACTCCTCCGGCTCCAGGAACTTTTGCTTCTTGGTAAACATGTCAATGACCTTTACCTTGTTGCCGCAGTAATATCCCTTATACTTCGGATTGGAAATAATGTTTGACATGGTGGAATGCGCAATTTTATTCCCGTTTAAATTACGGTACCCCTTCGCCCAAAACAAATCCTCGATCTGCTTCATGCTATACTGATCCGTCGCGTATAACGTAAAAAGCTCACGCACCATAGCGGCCTCTTCAGGGTCGATAACCAGTTTTTTATTGTCCTTTTTATAACCGAAAATTCTGGAGTTTCCGATGACAACCTTATTCTTAATGGCCTGCTGATGCCCGAATTTAATACGCGACGACAGCTTGCGCAGTTCATCCTGCGCAATGCCGGACATAATGGTAAGACGCAGCTCGCTGTCCTCATCCAGCGTATTGATGTTGTCGTTTTGAAAAAACACACCGACCCCGTCGTTTAACAACTCTCTGGTAAACTTTATACTGTCAAGCGTGTTTCTTGCGAATCTGGATATTTCCTTTGTGATAATGAAATCAAACATGCCGAGTTTCGCATCGGAAATCATCCGATGAAAATTTTCCCGTTTCTGCGTCGAAATGCCGGAAATTCCCTCATCAATATACCCGTCAACATAAATCCAGTTCTTGTTGCTTTTGATAAGGTCCGTATAGTAAGACACCTGATTGTCCAGCGAGTTCAGCTGCTCGTCCTTTTCGGACGATACACGCGCATAAAAAGTAACCCTCATCGGAATATCATAGATGGACGCAACCTTCATCTTTTGTCTGATTTCATGAATATCCATGGTCATAGCCCCTTTTGCTTTTCATTGTATCATCATTATATAACAACGCTTATGAAAAGTCAAGCCAATATGCTTCCTGTTTCTATTCTTCCGCATCATAAAATTCATCCAACACATAGGTCTTAATCGGTGTGATATACAGTTCATATCTTTTTACCAATCTCACTAAATCATTACCGTCAATCAACGTGATCGGTGATCCTTCTCTTGCGGCGATTTTAGCGGCATTTGTGAATCTTCCGTTAGTGATAAATACACCGTAGTCGGCCTGGTATTTATACATAGCCCCTAAGAACTGGTTAATTTCAGGTTCAGTTACAGGTGCCGCATTATACCTTTTACACTGAATAACAACTCTTGTCGTTCTGAAATCATTTGCATCAATGTGATAACCATAACCGTCAATACCGCCGTCGTTGCTGATTTGAACCCCCTTTTCGGTGAATTCCACGCCCATACGATTCAGCAAAGCTCTTGAAAAGACCTCGAATTTCTTAGGTGACATTTTCGCAATCGAAGCAAGGAGTGCCTCCTTAAAGTCATCTTCTATTTTTTCTTCAGCCTGCATTTCCTCCTCGTTCGCGCCAACATCAACGCTGCCGCCTTTCTTTTTATTCTTACTCAGTTCATCCCAGTATTTTTTTGAGGTTTCAATAATCTCCTTTTGAACATCAAGATTGTCTAGATCAAGTTTTATACCATTTTCCGTTAAGGTGACGGGAGATGACTTTGTATATGTTAACAAATCGTTAAAGAGCAAATCTTTTATCGCAAAATTAAATTTGAAATTAAACTCTTTATAGGTCTTACCCGTTTTC
Organism: uncultured Eubacteriales bacterium; assembly: GCA_905205855.1. Classification (GTDB taxonomy): domain Bacteria; phylum Bacillota; class Clostridia; order Monoglobales; family Monoglobaceae; genus Ructibacterium. The sequence goes on from CAJLFL010000161.1 coordinate 3,243, forward strand.
TTTGATACTTTCTCGATTTCAGAATATTCCGCAATCTGCTCATCCAAATCTGCAATTCTTTCTTTGATTTCCGAACGCTCTAATTGTCCGCCCGCTTCTTGCAACACCTTCAATATTGGCTTAATTAAATACGCCGTTTTGCCTTCGGATGACAATTTTATCAAATTCATATTGTTTATCTCCAATCACAATTCTTCTGTTTTAAATCTTTGGAAAAATTTTATCCAATTAGGTTTTCATTATCTCAATGATATACATCCTAAAATAGATATACATCCTAAAATAATATCAACGCATCATCGAGAAGTTTCGCCCACATGAGCTGTATTTATCAATTTCTATACCCTTCGCTATTCATGTTCCCGACAAAAATTTTACCCATTTTTCTATTTCTCTGCACTCTACACCTAGTTGATTTGACGTTATTGCATAATTTTTACTCGCCTATATCCTCTTCTGTGCCAATGCTGATTTTTGATATCCATCCAACAATTTCCTGATTATCAGTATGGTATGACACCTTTCTCCAAAATTTCACTTCATCAATTACCTCAACTCGCTCGTCATATAAAACTTCGCAGATGTTTTTTGAGTTAGAATTTGGTTCCTCCTTGATATATGCTCTTTCGACTTTTACATACTCTACATCTGCGAGGCCCTGCATCTCCCTACACACGGGAATAATAACATGTTCATTAATTCCCCTAATCACTTCTACAGTACTGTACACCATTGTAATCATTTCCAGAAAGGCTAGAAAGACAGCGATTTTTTTCTCTGCCTTTTCACATAAACTTTTTATATCATCTCCGGCAGATAACCCATCGCCCACCTCAACAATGCTATCTTGCATTTCTTCGACAGTGCATCTTTCACCATCGATTACAAAAGTATCTTCGCATATATCTATATCGCCAATTCGAATACCGCACATTTTTAACGAATCATAATCTGTTTCCGTCAAAGTCTTCAATGCATCTGTTACCGGACTTTTCATTATTCGCGTCACTATGGATATGTAACTTTTCAGCACATTGGCAGAAGCAAGCATTTTTTCAGCGCTGCATGCTTCGGAAAACAATTTTGTGCAACCATATAGCCTCTCTACAACTAATGGCTTTACAGCTGTAAATACACTGTCTATAATCTCTACACCTTTGAAAGCCTCGGCATGTGATGCTGTCCGCAAAATCTTATCAGTTTGAGAAAATGCCGATTGCCAAGGCGGATTCATCAAATTCTCTGCAATTTTTGGACTCACAGTTTGTTTTTGATAAGATTTCTCCATCAATTCCATAGCTGTATAATTCATTATCTTTTTATACAAGTTATTTGTTTTTTCAATCTCTTTCCACGCAGAATTATTAAACTTCACCTTTATCTGCCTCCATTACGAAAACACTTAAATATGCGTCAACGTCTTTTGAAATACATCAAGATTACGAAGCTCTGTTGTGCAAATAAGACTTTATAATTGTAAACACCTTCGCACCACGATAACCTTATGTAAATTATATTCTTTTTTTCACAATTTGTCAAAGCAAAATCACTTTGCACTCTTTTCGGCTATGTAGGTTTACAATAGATGTGTTACATTCCGGCATATTTTCATTCAAAACGAGTTTGAACA
>CAJLFL010000162.1 GCA_905205855.1 uncultured Eubacteriales bacterium
CGGATCACCGGCACGCGGGGTGGTTGTCGGCCCCTTTAATATTACATGACATTTTTTAAGTTCCTCTACCACATCATCCGGCAAAGCCTTGCCGACCTCGGCGCGGCGCTCTATTGTGCAGCCGTCAATAACATTAAATGTGATTTTGCCTTTTTCAACCTCGTCTGCAAGCAAAAACTCCAGTATTCTGTGTGCCTGCTCTGTAATCGCAGGGCCTATGCCGTCACCGCCGACAACTCCTATAATAATATTGTCAAGCTTGCTGTAATCAACAAAATCCTTTTCTGCCTTCATTTTTTCAATTCTGGCAAACTGCTCAGTCAAAAGTACACTGAATTTTTCCTGTGCAGCCTTAATCTGCTCTGTATTGCTCATTGGTATCATCCTTTCTGATTTTTATTTGCTAAGCATTGTTCTTTGTATAATTAAGAAGTCCTCCTGCTTCAAGCATCTCCCGCTGACGCTGTGACAGGTCAACCTTAACTTCAAATTCAAAGCCCTTTGTTACGTCCTGCACCTTTACAACGCCGCTCTTTATCTGCTCTGCAAGGTTGCTCATTGAAAGCTCGTCCATCTGCTCTATTTTGTCATAATCTGCCTCATTGGCAAATGTCATCGGAATTATTCCTGCATTTATCAGATTTGCCATATGTATTCTGGCAAAGGATTTAACAATAACAGCTTTCACGCCGAGATAAAGCGGAGCAAGAGCCGCATGCTCTCTTGATGAACCCTGTCCATAGTTTGAACCGCCGACAATTATGCTCTTTTTAAGCTCCAGTGCGCGGTCATGGAATTTTTCATCGCAAACAGCAAAGCAGTATTCCGAAATCTTAGGAATATTGGAACGCAAAGGAAGAATCTTTGCGCCTGCAGGCATGATATGGTCTGTTGTAATATTATCTCCGACTTTAAGGCTGCATTTTGCCGTTATCTCGTCAGCCATAGGTTCGGATACCGGGAACGGCTTTATATTCGGGCCTCTTAAAACCTCAACGCTGTCCATATCCTCTGCCGCCACCGGCGGAACTACCATATTATCATTTATTGTAAATACCTCCGGAAGCTTAAACTCCGGCATTTCTCCCAATGTTCTGGGATCTGTAAGCACACCGGTCAGTGCAGAAGCCGCTGCCATCTCAGGCGAAACAAGGTAAATCTGACCGTCCTTTGTACCGGAGCGTCCCTCAAAGTTACGGTTAAATGTACGTAGTGATATACCGCCGGAATTAGGTGATTGTCCCATACCTATGCACGGGCCACAAGCGCTTTCAAGAATTCTCGCACCGGCGTCAATCATGATTGCCAGAGCGCCGTTTTCAGCCAGCATATTGAGCACCTGCTTTGAACCGGGCGCAATCGAAAGCGACACATCCGGATGAACCGTCTTACCCTTTAATATATGTGCCACCTTCAGCATATCCAAAAGCGATGAATTTGTGCAAGAGCCTATGCAAACCTGGTCTATATTCATATTTCCGATTTCTTTAACGGATTTAACATTATCAGGAGAATGAGGACAAGCCGCCAAAGGTTCAAGCTTGCTGAGGTCTATCTCAACAACCTCATCATATACCGCATCGGCATCAGCTGCAAGCGGAGTATAATCCTCCTCACGCTTTTGCGCCTTAAGGAACTGACGTGTAGTTTCATCAGACGGGAATATTGAAGTTGTTGCGCCAAGTTCCGCTCCCATATTTGTTATGGTTGCACGCTCCGGCACAGACAGAGTTTTTACGCCCTCGCCGCAGTATTCGATTATTTTTCCTACACCACCCTTTACAGACAGACGGCGCAGAACCTCCAGTATTACATCCTTTGCCGCAACCCACGGCTGCAGCTTGCCTGTCAGCTCCACCTTAACAATTTTCGGACATGTAATATAATATGTACCGCCGCCCATTGCAACCGCAACATCCATACCGCCTGCGCCTATCGCAATCATTCCGATACCGCCGCCGGTCGGTGTATGGCTGTCAGAGCCTATCAGCGTCTTACCCGGAATACCGAATCTTTCAAGATGCACCTGATGGCAAATTCCGTTACCCGGACGTGAAAAATATATACCATGCTTTTTGCAGACGCTTCCGATAAAGCGGTGGTCATCCGCATTCTCAAAGCCGCTCTGCAGTGTATTGTGATCGATATATGCGACCGAGCGTTCTGTTTTAACTCTCGGAACGCCCATTGCCTCAAACTCAAGATATGCCATTGTTCCGGTAGCGTCCTGAGTCAAGGTCTGATCTATTCTAAGACCGATTTCCTGTCCGGGAACCATCTCTCCGCAGACAAGATGAGCCTTGAGGATTTTTTGTGCCAGTGTCAATCCCATTTATATTCATCCTTTCGCCATTTATAAATATACTATTATTTTATCCCACTATCGGCGGCTTGTCAAGATATTCACACGCCGAAGTTGAAGTCTTAATCTGCTCTGTTATAATACAAATTGCTCAAAGACGCCAATCAATTGGATCTTCACCATTGCTTATCAAAAAGTCATTGCACCTTTTAAAATGTCCGCAGCCGAAAAATCCGTTATATGCAGAGAGAGGACTTGGGTGTGCACAGCTGAGAATCAGATGCGCCGGATTGGTTATCAGTGTGGTTTTTTGTCTTGCATTTGCTCCCCAAAGCAGAAATACCATAGGCTTATTGCGCTCGTTGAGCAGTTCTATAACCTTATCGGTAAAGCTTTCCCAGCCAAGTCCCTTGTGGCTGTTCGCCTGACCGGCACGGACTGTCAGAACCGTGTTAAGCAGAAGTACTCCCTGCTTTGTCCACGCGGTAAGCTCACCGTGATTCGGCGGCTCAATTCCAAGCTCGTCCTTGATTTCCTTAAATATATTCTTCAGCGACGGCGGCGGCTCCACTCCCTTTTTAACCGAGAAGCAAAGTCCGTGCGCCTGTCCTGGGCCGTGATACGGATCCTGGCCTAAAATCACCGCCTTTACGTCTGAATATGACGTATATTTAAGCGCGTTGAATATATCATACATATTCGGATAAATTGTCTGCGTTTTATACTCGTTTGCAAGGATTGAACGCAGACGCAGGTAATAGTCCTTTTTAAATTCCCCAGCCAGCAGGGTATCCCATTCGTTTCCGATACTAACCATTTTACATCTCCTTTAAAAATAATGATAACGGTTTCTTTTTGACACTATAAAGATTGCCGATATAACAAGAGCAAACAGTTCTGCCGCGATTACCGCCCACCATATGCCGTCTATTCCGAATATCAGCGGCAACACAAGCACCGCTGTCATTTGGAAAACAAGCGTCCTTAAAAATGATATTGCAGCAGATATTGCCCCGTTGTTCAGAGCGGTAAAGAACGAGGACGCAAATATATTAAATCCGGACATAACAAACGAGAACGCAAATATTCTGAAAGCGTGCTTTGTAAGCTCAAACAGCTCTCTGTCATATCCGACAAATATATACGACAGCGGAGCCGAAAGCGCCCACGCAGCACACAGCATCAAAATTCCGCCGCCAAACATCAGCACAACACTTTTTTTAAGCATTCCCTTTAATTCGTCATAGTTTTCCGCTCCGTAATGAAAGCTTATAATCGGAGCCGTTCCTATTGCATATCCGACAAATACCGAGCCGAATATCATCCATGTATACATAAGCACGCCGTATGCGGCTATTCCGTCCTCTCCTGCATACTTCATCAGCTGAAAATTATAAAGCATACTTACAAATGATGAGGATATGTTAGACATAAGCTCAGACGATCCATTTCCGCAAGCCTTTAAAAGCGGTTTAAGCTCCGGATTTGTATGCTTTATTCTAAGCAGACTGCTGTTCGGTCTTGCAAAATAAAACAGCGGCAGCACACCGCCGACAACCTGACCTATAACAGATGCCGCTGCCGCGCCTGCAACTCCCCATTTAAACACAGCTATAAACACCGCATCCAGAATTACATTCGTAATTCCTGCGGCAATCGTAACTATAAAGCCGAGATTAGGCTTTGCCGCCGTGGTAAGAAAGCTTTGAAAAAGGTACTGCAGCATAAATATCATATTAAACGATACCATGATTCTGCCGTAAATTATACAATCGCTTCTCATACTCTCATCTGCACCAAGAAACTTAACAATAGACGGCATAAATATACAGCCGAGCACCGACAAAACCGTTCCGAGTCCAAGCGAAAGATATATCAGCATGGTAAAATAACGGTTTGCCTTATCCTTATCCCCCTCGCCCAGTGTTTTGGCAACCAGCGCACTGCCGCCTGTTCCTATCATAAAACCGAAGCAGCCCATTATCATCAAAAACGGCCATATAAGGTTTATCGCGGAAAACGCAGTCTTTCCGACAAAGTTGGACACAAAAAGTCCGTCCACTATACCATAGATTGAGGTACAGATCATCATCGCAATGGTCGGTGCGCAAAAGCGCATCAGTTTTTTATAATCAAAGTGTTCTGAAATCTGTATGTTCATCTTATTTTTCCTTTCACAAAATTTACAGTATTATAGACTTAAATACGTTGTTTGTCAAGGGAATACGGGAATAAATTTAAAAAAAGAGGGAAAACTACTTGCATAAAAGCGATTTATAGTGTATAATACTTTATGAGTGATTTGTTCGGACAGCAAGCAGCAGAACTGCTTGAATAAATTTTAATTAACAGATAAAATGAGCGGACTAATTTAATATTGTAAATAAGGATAGACTTTTTCAAGTCTTTTCCTCTTATTTTGTTATATGTAATTTTTATGTATTATAATCAGTCATACAATGCCCGGCTTTTGTATGGCTAGGCATACGGAAGTCGAACCCAATATGGTTTAAACAGGCAAATTTAAGAAAATACGGCGTTAAAATGCTCGATAA
>CAJLFL010000163.1 GCA_905205855.1 uncultured Eubacteriales bacterium
ATCCGGATAAGATTTCAGACCTGATTTCAGACGCTATTCTGGACGCTATTATAGCTGAAGATCCGTCGGCGCGCGTTGCCTGCGAGGTTACCGTGACAACCGGTCTTGTTCTGGTAGTAGGCGAAATCAGCACAACTACTTATGTTGATATTAAAAAAATCGTCCGTGACACAATCAGAGAGGTTGGATACGACCGTGCAAAATACGGATTTGACTGTGACACCTGCGCCGTACTGACCGCCATTGACGAGCAGTCCGGTGATATTGCAATGGGCGTTGACGATAACGGCGACGGTATAGGTGCCGGCGATCAGGGAATGATGTTCGGCTTTGCATGCAACGAAACCGAGGAATATATGCCTATGGCTATCTCGCTTGCACACAAGCTTACGCGAAAGCTGACAAGCGTTCGCAAAAACGGTATTTTGCCGTATCTGCGTCCGGACGGAAAATCCCAGGTTACGGTGGAATACAACGAGGACGGAAGCGTAAAGCGCATTGATACCGTTGTTGTATCAACACAGCATGATGACATTGTTGACATAGATACTTTAAGAGCCGACATTAAAAGAGAGGTCATTCTTCCTGTTATAGACTCCTCTCTGCTTGATGATAACACCAAATACTATATCAACCCGACAGGACGTTTTGTAATTGGCGGTCCTCAGGGAGATTCCGGTCATACCGGAAGAAAAATTATTGTCGATACATACGGCGGCTATGCAAGTCACGGCGGCGGTGCGTTCTCAGGAAAGGATCCGACTAAGGTTGACAGAAGCGCCGCGTATGCCGCGCGCTATGTGGCAAAAAATGTTGTGGCAGCAGGTCTGGCTGACGCATGTGAGGTTCAGCTGGCATATGCAATAGGTGTGTCACAACCTGTTTCTTTGCGAATTGACACTCGCGGTACCGGAAAAATAAGCGACAGCGAGATTGCCGAAAGGGTTACAAAGGTATTTGATTTAAGTCCCGGCGGAATCATTAAGACATTGGATTTACGCAAGCCGATTTATAAGCAGACCGCGGCTTACGGTCACTTTGGCAGAAACGACCTGGATTTGCCGTGGGAGCGAACCGACAAAACGGAGCAGCTTAAAAACGCATAACACTCAAAAACCAATCCACAGCCCTCTTTAATAAAGGAGAAGCATTTATTATGTCTTATGACGGTATGGTGACACACTGTGTTGTGTCTGAGTTAAACCAAAAACTGATTGACGGTAAAATAGATAAAATATATCAGCCTGAAAATGATGAAATTATACTTTCGGTACGCACACGCAGCGGAAATCTTCGCCTGCTTTTATCGGCGAGCGCATCAAATCCGCGCGTACATCTGACAAACACCGTAAAGGAAAACCCGCTTACACCCCCTATGCTTTGCATGCTTATGCGAAAGCATCTGCAGGGCAATCGGATAATATCGGTAAAACAGCTTGGGTTTGACAGAATAATACGTATAGATACCGAGGGGCGCAACGAGCTTGGTGATATTTGTATCAAAACCATTATAACCGAAATTATGGGCAGACACAGCAATATCATCCTTGTTGATGAAAATAACAAAATAATGGACAGTGCAAAGCATGTTGACTTTACAGTCAGTGCGGTGCGGCAGATTCTACCCGGACTTATTTACGAAAATCCGCCTGCACAGGATAAACTGCAGCCGAACTCGTTTTCACTGCCGGATTTTATGAAAAGTCTTGATGATTCGCCTGAGGACGCTCTGCTGGACAAGCTTCTGCTTTCCTCCTTTATGGGTATGAGTCCTCTTTTGGCAAGAGAAATAGTATACCGCTTTGCACAAAATACACAGGTACGGCGAAGTAATGTTGATACCGCTGCCTTTGCGGCACATACAAACAGTTTTTTAAAGTCCTTGTGCCGCGGAGAATACGAGCCTACATTGATAATCTCAAAGGCAGATAAAAAGCCTGCCGCTTTTTCATGTGTGCGGCTCAGTCAATACGAAGAATACGAAATATCTGAATCATATGATTCAATCAGCCTTGTTATTGACCTTTATTATCAAAAGCGCGCCCAGCGTGAACATATGAATCAGCGTACCGCTGTTTTGACAAAGATTGTTCAGAATAATATTGATCGCTGTGCCAAAAAGATGGATTTGCATCAGAATAATCTTAAAAAATCAAAGAATCGTGATAAATACAAAATATACGGTGATTTGCTTACCGCAAATATGTATCTTTTAAAACACGGAATGACAGAGTTTGAGGCAGTAAACTATTATTCCGAAAATCAGGACACTGTAAAGATTCCGCTTCAGGCAGAAAAATCACCGTCGCAGAACGCGCAAAGGTATTATAAGCTTTATAACAAAGCGAAGGTTACGGAAAAATATGCAGCAGAGCAGTACCAAAATGCTAAAGATGAACTTTTCTATCTGGAATCGGTTCTTGATTCGCTGCAAAAAGCCGAAACTCCGGCTGAGCTTACCGAAATCAAGGATGAATTGTCAGACAGCGGATATATTCCGAAAATAAAGACAAAACAAAAGAATAATAAAAAATCGGAGCCGCTTAAATTTACCTCCTCCGATGGTTTTGAGATACTTGTAGGCAGAAATAACAAGCAAAATGATGAGCTTACGATTCGCCGTGCATATTCAACCGATATTTGGCTGCACACAAAAAACATTCCCGGCTCACATACAATTATAAGGACAAACGGCGGCAAGGAAGTACCCGACAGAACAATTACAGAGGCAGCTCAGCTTGCCGCATATTACAGTAAGGCGCAGAACTCCTCTAAGGTTCCGGTAGATTATACCGCTGTCAAAAATGTAAAAAAGCCAAACGGCGCAAAGCCCGGAATGGTGATTTATGATTATTATAACACGATTTATGTGGAGCCTTCTGAAAATAAACTTTAAGATAAAATACAATATCTTTTTTGGGCGGATACTTATCCGCCCATGTTTTTACATATGTAAGACGTATAGGTCAGCCACGACCGACTGCCCCATGGCATATTGCGAAGCATCACAAGGATTGTAAAATGTGTATACGCTCTGTAGGGGCAGATATTATCTGTCTGATTTCAATATTGCTTTTGCTCTGTCAAGTATACCGTTTAAATACGCAAGGGCAATTCCGTAATTTACCACCGGTACCCCTGCTTTATTCAGCTTCTCAAGCCGTGAATTTATCTCCTGCTTATTTATCATGCACATTCCGCACGACAATGCAAGACTGTAACCATCAAGGTTATCCGGGAAGTCATACCCGGCGCGGTGCTCGTAAACACATTTTGCACCGGTTCTTTTTTCTATCAGCTTAGGCAGCTTTACCTTTCCTATATCCTCATGTGTTGTATTATGAGTGCAGCCTTCAAGAACAAGCACCCTGTCACCGCTTTTTAATTTAAGAATATGCTCTGCACCGTCGAGGAACTGTTTAAAGTTCCCCTTTTTTCTCGCCAGTATCATAGAAAATGACGTAAGCGGCACAGACGGCGGAACAATCTCATTTACAAGCTTAAACGCCTGCGAATCCGTAATCACAAGGTCAACCCTTTTAAGATTATCAAGTGCGTCCTTTAAGGTGTTCTCCTTAGTGACATATGCCGTCATGTTGTTGTCAAGGCAATCGCGCAGTATCTGAACCTGGGGCAGTATAAGCCTTCCTTTGGGTGCGGCGCTGTCTATCGGCGTAACAAGCACAACCGTACTTCCCTCCGGCAGCAAATCACCTATAAAGGTATCATCATCTCTGTCCTGTTTTTTAAGCTCAGCAATCATTTTGCCTTTTAATTCTTCAAGACCGGTTTTACAATAGTCCGACATAAAGACAGCATCGGGGTACTCGGCTTTTAGCTTATTCGCCGCTGCTGTGTTCAGCTTCTCGCACTTTGTAAAGACAAGTATGTACGGTAATTTTGTATCAGTCGACGTCACATCCGCATCGGATGCATCCATAACCGAAATCACCAGGTCGGCTCTGTCCAGCATCCGCTTTGTTTTTTCCGTTCTTTTAAGTCCGAGAGCGGTATCGTCACCGATTCCGGCAGTATCTATCAGCGCAATCGGTCCGTACGGGATAAGCTCCATTGCCTTCAAAACAGGATCGGTCGTTGTTCCCTTTATCTCAGATACTATAGAGGTTTCCTGTCCGAGCAGACTGTTCAGCAGGGTTGACTTTCCGGCATTTGTCTTACCTGTTATGACAACGTGCTTTCTCATTGATACCGGTGTGTTTTCCATATAATCAGCCCCTTATGCTATTTGCAAAGCTCGTCCGCAAGATTATTGATTTGCTCTGTGTTTTCATCACTGAGCGCAGATTTAAGGGTAACCGTTGCCTCTGTATAGGTAATATCCTTACACTGTTCAAGCATCCTACCCATTACCTTTGCCGCAGTCGGCGCCCAGCTTCCGTTTTCTATAAAGCCTATCGTACGGTTTTTATAGCCGCGCTCTGTCAGATGATTTATAAACTCCTTCATAAACGGGAATATATCCGCGTTGTATGTCGTGGTTGCAAGCACCAGCTTGCCGTAGCGGAAAGCGTCCTCTACCGCCTCTGCCATATCGCAGCGTGCAAGGTCGTTTACCACAACCTTTGCACATCCCTTTTCCTCAAGAGTTTTGGCAAGCAGCTCAACAGCCTTTTTTGTATTGCCGTATACGGAGGTATACGCAATCAAAACGCCGTCCGACTCAACCGCATATGATGACCATATATTATACAAATCCAGATAATAGCTCAGGTTTTCTTTAAGCACAGGACCGTGAAGCGGACAGATAATCTGTATATCCAAAGCTGCGGCTTTTTTGAGCAAGTTCTGAACCTGTGCGCCGTACTTTCCG
>CAJLFL010000164.1 GCA_905205855.1 uncultured Eubacteriales bacterium
CATCATGCGCTTGGCCGCCTGGATGAAAGCGTCCGCGTCATGGATGTTGGAGCCATACCCTCCTTATTTAACGTCATATACAATTTTCAGATTGTCTATATATATCTCGCACGCACGCATCGTTGATGTAAACATTCTCAATCCGGTCGGCTGCTTTGAAACTTCCGCAATACGATAGGGAGTTTCCATATCGTCGATATATATTTCACCTGTACCGGCGGTAAACACTAATTTTATATGATGCCACTTGTCAAGAGTTGCTCCCGTCTTTTTGTCGCACAAATAGTCACTTGTACGCGTATCAGAACTTGCGGTTGCCTGTGTTCCGGCCAAATCTGTACCTGCAGAATCGTTGCCCGACATTATTCTTATTCCTGCGGACAAACTTCCGACACAATAATTCTTTGTTGAACCGCTCTCTGTTTTGCAGTGAGAATAGTCTATTCCCATATCAAACTCATATGTAAGCAAATCTGAACCGCCGCCTATGTTTATATCAAAAAACGGTGCCGGCGTATCGCCGTTAGCTCCATTGTTTCTCAAAGCAACACGCTTTGAAAGCCTTAACGCATTTCCGGATTCATAAGAATTTGAATTATTATTAAATGTACCGTCGGATACCGGAACTAATCCTACATCTATTCCGCCGGCAACCTCATCCGCTTTTACCTGATCCGTTCCGTATTTCCACATCTGATTTTTGGTGGTTTTTATACTTGCCGAGAAGTCACCGATTCCGCTGAACATGTTTTCTCCGTCAGCGCCTATAAGACCGCTTTCGGGTTCTGCCGCTTTCCATGACAAATCGCCACCGGCGGAAAGCACTCCCGCTGTTGCCCCTGTAAACAATGTTCCGTCATCAAAGTCATCTTCAAAGGTTCTGTAAAGCTTTAAAGAGTATTCCGCTGTTTCTCCTTCTTCGGATGTAAGTGTAACAACAGGCTTTGCAGACAAGCTGATGCTTCCTTCTTTGCTTTCGGTTTCGCCGCTCAGCTCATATCCGCTAAAGCTTATTTTTCCTCCCCTGCTGCCGAGAACAGCTGCCGCAGGCACGGCATCATTCAGCATCATTCCGCCGGCATCGTATAACGGAACATATGCCGTTATACTTCTGTTTATATTATCTACCTCTGCCTCTCTTCCGCCTAACTGCAGATTTTTTATTGTCAGATCCTTGCTTCCCTTTTTTTCTATTTCTTTGATTGCTATGGGAATACTGTAATTTTTACTATCCCATATAAATCCGCTTATCCTTGTGTTATCATCAACAATTCCTCCGGAAAGAGTTTGTGAAACCGTTTTTGATTCTCCGACATTCAATTCTGTGCTGCTGCAGGCAGCGGATACCAAAATGTCATCTTCGTATCTTACTATCATTATGTACGGTTTGACAGTATCCTGACTGTCATTTGTTATAACTGCCGAGTATTCGGAAGTACCGTCATTTTTTACTGCTCCGCATTCATCGGCAACGGTTATTCCGGACGCATAAGCTGACGCACTCAGCATACATGCAAGAGCTGCTGTAATTCCGATTTTTTTCGTTCGGTTCATAAAAATTACACACCTTTCAGAAATTATTTTATCAAACAAACAAATCTTAAAGACAAATCTTTTGTTGATAATAACTAAATTACAGCTCAATACTATTATTTCACCGGCGAAAAGTCAACCGTTTATTTTTGCCATCCTATTTATTCTAACTCGCTGTATTTCGCATAAAAACGCAGGTTTAAGCAGTTTTTCATTATTCAAAGCCACACGCAAAAAATAACTATTTGGAATAACGCCCTTAAAAACCAGTTTTTAAACAGCGTTATTTTGCAGAATAAGAAATCGCTCTTGACATTCGACGTCAATATGAATATAATATCTATCTGTCCGAAATTATACATAGAGAGGTTACAGTAATGCACAGAAAAAATCTGTTTAATTTAGACTCTGCATGGTCGCTGCTGATCATGCTTAATATTCCGGTTATTGTTCTCGGGCTTATTACCGTCGGCGTACTTTTTAAAAACGTATCAAGGGATATAGTACGGCTTAATTCCGACACGACCTCTTATATAACAAAAATATCCGATAACTTTTTTGAGCAAATTATATCTACCTCATGTACGCTTGAAGCATCAAGCGTATATCCCGATGTATCCGAATTTATTACCCAGAAAAGTGAATATACCGATTCAATGTCATACTACAGATTAAGAAGCACACTTAATTCGGTATACAGACCAAGAACGGAGCTGCCTTTAAGGCTTGCCGCTATATACAGCACACTCAGCGATACGGTAGTCACCGCTTCATCTGCATATTCCGTTCAAAGCTTTTATGAAATCTATATGGCAGGCAGCGGTATGAGTTATGAGGAGGTTTTGGGTACACTTGACGCTGCTTCGGCGCGTGTGTTTTTTATTCCCTCCACCTCATTTGACACAGATACGGGAAACACCGTAGATACGCTTGTGCTTTGCCGCAAAATTTATCCGTATTCCAAAAACTCCGGGTTCTTCTTTGCCATTATAGACATGCCGGAATTCATCCAGCAGACAAAAATAATAGCAAAAGACAGCTCCATTAAATTTGCTATAGTTTCAAATGAAAATTCTGTTTTATATCAGGACCGTGACTTTGACAGCGACAGTATTCAAAACAAGCTTCGCAATACAGACGGAGTTTTTACTGTAAAGGGAAACACCTTTATATATCACACCTCCTCCAGCACTAACACAAAATACATCTATGAGTTTAACGGAAGAGGACTTTCAGGCAATCTTCCGCAGATTATATGTATATTTATCCTTCTCGAACTGCTTACAATAGCTTTTTCACTGTTCTACGGAGGACGCCGTGCAACACGCCTTGATAAGTCGTTTGCCGACCTTTCGCAAAGTAACAGACAGCTTAATAAATACCTGAGAGAAAACAGATTATATCTAAACCGTCAGATTATCAGCAATATAATAAGCGAAAAGGACAATCACAGCCTTGATGAGCTGCGCGGCAAATTCGGCATTGATCTTTGTTACAACGGTTTCCGTGTAATGCAGTTTTACTTTACAGATGTATTTTCTGTTTTAAGCAGCTGCAGCGTCGAGGAATTCTGTGAATCAGTTTGTCTTAATCTTGCCGAAAACAGAATAGTATGTTATTTTACCTCTCCGACAGAAAACAGTTGTTCCGCTTTGATAAATTATGATGATGAAGTTCTGCTTCACTCGGTTATATTTAAACTGTTCAACGAGGCTCTGCCCGTACAGAAATTCAACAAAAACATGTGTTATATCGGTCTTGGAAAAAAGACATCCGGACTCAGCGGAGTCAGAGCCTCATACGAGGATGCATTATCTGCTGTCGATTATTGCACAAAGAACAACATTTCAATAACATATTATGATGACATAAAAGAAGCAGCTGCAGGCATATACTATCCGTATGAAATTGAAAGTCAGCTGTATAACAGTATTAAAAACGGGCGCACGGAAGAAACCGCTGTGATTCTCGATAAAATACGCGAAATAAACTTTATTTCAAGAAAGCCTCCGTATTTTCTGCTGCAAAAGCTGACCTCTCTTATGCTTGTTGTTATATATCGTCTTATAGACGAGCTTTATGCAGACAACGAAGAAGCACGCACAAAATACACGCGTGCCTGCCGCAACGTCATCAGAGCGGATGATCCGTCAGAAAGCTATCACTTTTTAACTGAAATTGCGCTTTCTATATCCGGTGATTTTGAATGTAACAGCTCAAATCAGGAGTTTAAAGATAAAATCATAAGCTATATTGACAAAAACTTTAATAACCCGGATTTGTCGCTTGCAATGCTTGCCACACATATAAACATAAGCTATCATCACTTATCGCATGTTTTTACGGATTATATGGGCGAAACCTTTATCTCATATCTTACAAAATACAGGCTTGAGCATTCAAAAGAGCTTTTAACGCAAAGCGATGAAAAAATTGATACCATTGCAAAAAAATCAGGCTTCAGCGGCAGCAATACATTTATAAAAATATTCAAAAAGTATTACGGAATAACCCCCGGAAGGTATCGCTCAGAAAATAACTCTTAGAAATGTTGTAGAATATTTACATTCCGTTAACATTTGTTTAATATCGTTCTGATATAATACTTAAAATGAATATTTATATGCTTATATATACAAAAGCCAAAACGAAAACCGCTTTATGCACAGTTTCGGTAAATTCGGCTGAACAGGCTTTCTGTAAATGTAATTGTTAAGCTTTAGGAGGTACTTTATACATGTTTGATTGGCGGCACAAAAAGAATGACGGCACTGACGATCCGGAGGATTTTGTCCTCATGAATGATGATTCATCTGTTTCACAGGAGGATAATTCTGATGAAAGTAATTTCGGCACAGCCGATGAGGCTTTTTCGGAAGCAAATTTTTCAGATGATCCTTTTAATGACACAAGAGTTATCCCATCTATATCCGACGAAAAGCCGGAATCATCCGACAGCGCAGAGGAATACGTCCAGAAAAATGCCCTCAGTGCATTTAAATCCGACAGCAACAGTGATATAGATTTTGATATAGGCGATGATGCCGGCTTTAAACCGACATACGATAAAGAACCGAAAAGCTTTTACGAAAAATATAAGTCGACAATTATCGCAAGCGGCATAACGGTTGCCGCCGGAATTGTTATCGCTGTTTTGATTATTGTTATTTCTGCATTTTCAAATCCGCTAAGAAACTACAGTCAGGTTGCTGTAACAAAGGGTAATGTCGTCAACTCAATGAATACAAGCGTAACCCTCTCGGCAAATGCACGGTATTCCATTACCTCACTTG
>CAJLFL010000165.1 GCA_905205855.1 uncultured Eubacteriales bacterium
ATATTTTTAAACACATCATCCTTAAATCTTTCTGAGTGTCCCATTTTACCCAAGATACGTCCGTCCTTGCTTGTTATTCCCTCTATCGCATAATAAGAACCGTTAGGATTATACGGCATCTCATATGTCGGATTTTCAGACATATCAACGTATTGCGTTGCAATCTGACCGTTATTTTCCATCTCTGCTATTACCTCCGGACTTGCAACAAAACGTCCCTCTCCGTGAGAAACCGCAATTTGATGAATATCGCCAACCTCAACGCCTGCAAACCACGGTGATTTAACAGAAGCAATCCTTGTCGATACTATTTGGGATACATGCCGTCCGATAGTATTGAAGGTAAGCGTCGGACACGATGCATCTGTGGTGCGAATCTTGCCGTAAGGCACAAGCCCCAGCTTGATAAGAGCCTGAAAACCATTGCAGATACCAAGCATCAAACCGTCACGCTTATATAAAAGCTCCATAACGGCTTCTTTTACTCTTTCGTTTTCAAATGCCGCTTTTATGAACTTTCCGGAGCCGTCAGGCTCGTCGCCGCCGCTGAAGCCTCCCGGAAGCATTATAATCTGAGCCTCTTTTATTGATTTTACAAATCTCTCGACAGAATCCTCTATATGCTCTGTTTTCAGGTTCTTAAATATCTGCACATCAGCCGCCGCTCCGGCGCGTTCAAACGCTCTTGCGGAATCATACTCGCAGTTTGTACCCGGAAAAGCCGGAATAAACACCTTAGGCTTTGCAAATGTTGCCGACGGTTTTATATTAACCCTTTTGCCATAGCTAAATGTCTTTATTCCCACATCTTCATATTTCGCACGTGTCGGGAATACCTCCTCAAGAGGTTTTTCCCATTTTTCAATAATATCATCTAATGCAATTTCTTCATTTTCAATTTTTATAAACGATTCCGTCATTGTATGTCCAAGCTTAACAACATCAACCGAATCACCCATAAAACCTGTCGCACCAAGTCCGTTTACTTCTATAATAATACTTCCCGGACAATATTTAAACAAATCGTTCTTATCACAGCAAGCTGTAAATTCAAAGCCTGTTTTATTGCCCATTCCCATTTTGCATACAGCTTCCATAACACCGCCATAGCCTACAGCCCATGCGGATTTTATCAGTCCGATTTTGGTATCGCATATCATCATGCTGACCATATCATAAAGTGATTTCAGGCTTTCAAAATCAGGTATATTGTTTTCATCATATTTTGGCTTTAACCAGAAAACAAGATTGTTTCCGGCTTTAAATTCAGACGAGCATACTGTCTTTGCATTGACAGGTGCAACCGCAAACGAAACCAATGTCGGCGGTACATCTATATCATTAAAACTTCCTGACATACTGTCTTTGCCGCCGATTGCCGCAATTCCGATTTCTTCTTGAGCGGTATACGCGCCCAACAGTGCAGCAAGCGGCCTGCCCCAGCGCTCCGGCTGAGTTCCGAGGCGTTCAAAATACTCCTGAAACGTCAAATAAATATCCTTATAGTCCGCTCCGGCACACACAGCGCGCGTTACTGATTCAATAACAGCGCATATCGCACCCAGATACGGGTTTTCCTTTGAAACCTTAGGATTATATCCAAACGACATAACAGTCGCTGTATTTGTTTCTTTATGCAATGTCGGCAGTTTTGCAGCCATACTCTGCTGAGGTGTCAGCTGATACTTACCGCCAAACGGCATGAGCACCGTACCCGCTCCGATTGTACTGTCAAAACGCTCTGCCAGTCCTTTCTGAGATGCAACGTTTAAATCACTCATAAGATTAAAAATCTTTTCTTTAAAGCAATCACCCTTCGGGGCAGATTCAAACAACTCTGTCCGGTAGTTACCCTCAGGCACATATACGTCATTGTGCTTTTCCGCACCGTTTGTATTCAGAAATTCCCTGCTTATATCGCAAACAGTCTTTCCGCGCCACTGCATAACAAGTCTGCCGGTGTTGGTAACCTCTGCCACAACAACAGCCTCAAGGTTTTCCTTATCAGCCTCAGCGATAAACTTATCCGCATCTTTTCTGCGAACAACAACAGCCATTCTCTCCTGTGATTCGGAAATTGCAAGTTCAGTGCCGTCAAGTCCCTCATATTTTTTAGGGACTTTATCAAGATTTATATTTAATCCATCCGCAAGTTCTCCTATAGCAACCGATACACCTCCGGCACCGAAGTCATTGCAGCGTCTTATCAGCTTTGTTACTTCTTTTTTGCGGAACAGCCTTTGCAACTTGCGTTCCACCGGAGGATTACCCTTTTGCACCTCTGCGCCGCAGGTTTCAAGCGAGCTGTCATCATGCGCCTTTGACGAACCTGTTGCACCGCCGCAGCCGTCACGACCCGTCATACCTCCAAGCAGAATTACTATATCACCCGGCTCAGGAACCTCACGTATTACGTTTTCTTTGGGTGCAGCCGCAATAACCGCGCCTATCTCCATGCGCTTTGCGACATATCCCTCGTCATATATCTCCGTTACCTGTCCTGTTGCAAGACCAATTTGGTTTCCGTATGAGCTGTATCCCTGTGCCGCACCGACTGTAATTTTACGCTGCGGCAGTTTTCCATGCATTGTTTCTTTAAGGCTTTTACGCGGATCACCGGAACCCGTAACACGCATAGCCTGATATACATATGATCTGCCCGACAGCGGATCTCTGATTGCACCGCCGAGACAGGTTGCAGCACCGCCGAACGGTTCAATCTCTGTCGGATGGTTATGCGTTTCATTTTTAAACATAACAAGCCAGTCCTCTGTTGTTCCGTCAGCCATTTCAGCCTTGACATTTATACTGCAGGCATTTATCTCCTCTGATTCGTCAAGTGCAGTAAGAAGTCCGCGTTTTTTTAATTCCTTTGCCGCAATTGTGGCAATATCCATAAGACAAATATTTTTATGACGGTCGCCATAAACCATTCTGCGCGAATCAAGATAGCTGTCATACGCCTTTTTAACAAGCTTATCCTCTATATCTACATTATCGAGAATTGTTGAAAATGTGGTATGGCGGCAGTGATCCGACCAATATGTATCTATCATCCGAATTTCAGTTATGCTCGGATTGCGTTTTTCAGTGTTTTTGAAATATTCACGGCAGAACTTGATGTCATCCGAATCCATAGCAAGTCCCATATCTGAAATCATCTTTTCAAGCTCAGCACTGTCGCAGTCGATAAATTCGTCAATAGTCTTTACATCTTCCGGATAATCAAGCTTATCATCAAGACTTTGCGGCTTATCTGATGACGCAAGACGAGATTCAACCGGATTTATACAATAGTTTTCCGCCGCCTTTAAATCATCCTCGGATATATCGCCTTCAAGAACAATAACCTTTGCAGTCTTTACCTTAGGCTTATCTCCCCCGGTCATTATCTGAACGCATTGCGCTGCGCTGTCTGCCCTCTGGTCAAACTGCCCCGGCAGGTATTCTGTGACAAAGCTCTTTCCGCTTGTTATCTCTATATTTTCTTTATATAAAATATCAACCTGCGGCTCGGCAAAGACAGTATTAAGCGTAAGCTCAAGCTCGGCATCGGTCAAACCGTCTATATCATAACGATTTATTACCCTTACCGCAGTCAGTCCTTTAAGTCCCAGGTTATCTCTTAAATCCTGAAGCATTGCACCTGCCTCAACATCAAAGCCTTTCTTTTTTTCTACAAAAAGTCGTTTTATACTCATCACTTCGCCCCATTCTATGCTTTTCTGATATATATTCTACCGATAAAGCCTTGTTTTGTCAAGGAAAACAAGGCTTTATTTTAAATTAGGGTTGAATTTTTTTCTGCTTGGTGATAATATCTTATTATATTTCCTTACGGAGCGTGATACTATGTATAAACAAACAACAGACAGACTTATTAAATTTATTGCAGACTGCCCAAGCAGCTATCACACAATACAAACAATTTCAAATCAGCTTACAGCCTCCGGCTTTACTGAACTTTCCGAATCGGAAAACTGGACGCTTTCTGCCGGAAATAAGTATTTTGTGACAAGAAACCTGTCATCTGTAATAGCCTTTAAAATCCCGGAAGAATTGCCGTCCGGCTTTATGCTTTCCGCAAGCCACAGTGAATCTCCGTGCTTTAAAATCAAACCGGGTTTTACACTCGGCGGCGGCAGCTATGTGCGCCTTAATACTGAGCGCTATGGCGGGATGATATATTCAAGCTGGCTTGACAGACCTTTATCTGTCGCAGGACGAATTACGGTTGATACAGACAGCGGAATAAAAACACAGCTTATAAACATAGACCGGGATTTGGTTGTCATACCGAATGTTGCAATTCATTTGAGCGGAAAGCCGGGCGGCGGTTATGAGCTTAAACCCGCAAAAGATTTATTTCCGCTTTACGGCAGCGGCAGCACAAAAACAGATTTAGCGGATGTTATTTCTGCTGAAGCCGGCATACGCAAGGACAGAATACTCGGCACGGATTTGTTCCTATACAACAGAAATCACGGCAGCACATGGGGCAGTGAAAATGAATTTTTCTCAGCACCGCGGATAGATGATTTACAGTGCGCTTTCTGTACTCTTGAAGCCTTTATCGAAAGCGTTTCGGATAATTTGTCAACGGTTTCGGTATACTGCGTATTTGATAATGAAGAAGTCGGCTCCGGCACCAAGCAGGGTGCAAGGTCAACATTTTTATCCGATGTTCTGCACAGGATAGCCTTCAGCCTCGGACTTGATGAATCCGAATATATTAAGCTTATCAGTTCAAGCATGATGCTGTCTGCCGATAACGGTCACGCCGTTCATCCCAATTCGCCTGAGCTTTCTGATCCGAT
>CAJLFL010000166.1 GCA_905205855.1 uncultured Eubacteriales bacterium
GCTATTGCGTTGTTTTGCCGTATTTGTCACAATTACAATTCTGACGGAAAGGAGGAAAGACCGAAACTAAATAATGATTGTGGTTCTGCCGGCGGCGGTGTATTATCGTAATCGGTAAATCTGAATGTATGCTGGGGCGTACATTTGTGGGTATCGCGGATACATTTCTTATGTGTCAGCGGTATAGAAATGATGAAAATGTTAGTTTATATTATTTAGGAGGCGAAGAGAATGAAAAATTACAAAAGAATCAAAAGATTTGGCGCAGCTGCTACAGCTATAGCTATGCTGGGTACGCTGAGCGTTGGCGTTTTCGCTGATGAAGCAGACGTCGTTGAGGAAACCGTTCCCGAAGTTGTTGCAGAGGAGGTTACTGATGAAACCGTTCTGCCTGAGGTTGTTAAGGAAGTTATAGAGGCTCCGGTCGCTGTTGAGGATGAGGCGGAAGCACTTGAGGTTGATTCGGCAACCGGCGATGTAAAGGATTCCGATAATTTGTTGGGTGATACACAGCTTGACATTACTGCTGTTACTGCTACTAAGCAGCTTATTGCTGAAACAACTGATCAGTATAACTATACTGTTACATTGTCCTATGCGTTTGATAGCGAAAAGGTTTCTGATGTTACAGGCAAGCAGGTTGCTATGGTAGGTTATACCTATAATAAAGGCGGTGACAAAGCTGAAGCTGCAAGCAAAGAATTTGCTGCTGCAGAAGTTTTCGCTATAGACCAGGCAGGTGCATCGGCAACAGGTACATTTGTTGTAAAACTGACAAGTAAATCTGATGCTCCCAAAAAGGTAGAGAATGATGCTACTCTTATTCTCAAGATAGGTTCTGACGCTTTAGCAAACGGCGGCGCACAGGCAGTTGCCATTGATCTTGCAGGCGCAAAGGTGCAAAATGCGTTTACTGCAACCAAAGCAGTTGCAAACCCGGCAGAGGTATCTGTTCCTTACGGTTCAACAGAGGCTGAAGCAATAGCTGCATTAAGCGGTGTTACAGCAACAGTTTCTAATGATGATAATAGCAATTCTGCTACCGGTTATACCGTAAGTGATTGGGCTATTAAGTCAGGTACAACATTTGACGGAGCAATAGGAGCTGAGAATATTTTTGTCGGCAAGGTTGTAAGAGATGAAGAAGATTCGATTACATTTGCTAACGATCTTACCGTAGAGGTTAAGGTTACTATTTCTGCTTTGACAGATGGCGATGTAACAGTTAAGCCTAAGAATCCTAAGAAGGGCGATTCTGTAACAGCCGGCTTG
Source organism: uncultured Eubacteriales bacterium (assembly GCA_905205855.1). GTDB lineage: Bacteria > Bacillota > Clostridia > Monoglobales > Monoglobaceae > Ructibacterium. The sequence goes on from CAJLFL010000166.1 coordinate 1,273, forward strand.
GATAAGTTTGTAGAATCAATTACAGTTAAATCCGGAAATGTAGAGGATACCTACGCAGTAAACAGCGGATCTATCACATATGCATGGGATGGCGTTGCTCTTGATACTTCTGCAGAGGGCAACAAAGCTACATTGAAAGTAACAATCAATGGTGTAAGTGCAAACGGTAAGTTTGACCTCACCGATAAGGTTGTAACTGTTGAAATCACTGTTGTAGCTGATGTGATTTATGGTGATGTAAACGGGGATAATTCTATTGACATGAAAGATGTAGGCTTAGTATTACGTGCTTATCTTGAGAAAGCTGAATTAACTGACAGTCAAAAAGTTGCTGCTGATGTAGTAAAAGATGGTTCAATAGATATGAAGGATGTTGGCGCTATTTTGCGTAAATATTTAGAGAAACTGGATAAATTCCCGGTGGAAGAAAATTAACAAGATATATTTAAGTGCTTAATGGATGAAAGGAGAAAATTCGATAATGAAGAATTTAAAGAAAATTGTTGCCATTGTGCTTTCATTAGCAATGATTTTAAGTTTAATGTCTTTTAGTGTATTTGCTGCTGATGAAGTAACAATTGACATTGAAACTAATGCTGCTCAGGTAAAGCAAGGTGGAGAGTTCACACTTAGTATTTACTATTCTAAAGCTGATAAGGTTAAACTTGGCGCACATGGATTTATGCTTACATTCCCAGCAGGTTTAGTTGCAACAGATGTTACTGCTGCTGATGCGGTTTATGGTGAGGATAATGATGCTGCAACAATTAACAATACTACTAATGTAATAAAACTTGGTGCTACTTCTAAAGTAGATATTGATTCAACTAAGAAGTTAGTTGCTGCATATAAGTTTAGCGTACCTGCCGACTTTACACCTGCTGATTTAACATTCTCTATATCTGGAGAAGAATATCAGAACAAAGATGGTGATATATTAACAAGCAAGTTTAATCTTCCGAGTGTAAAAGTTTTAGAAGGTTTTGAAGGTAAAACTGCTGAATATGCTGGTACAACATCATTTGCGATTGGTACTGACGTAGCTGCAGAACTCGCTAAGGGTACTGCAACTGTTAAGAATGAAGCAGGCGACAAGACTGCTGACAAATATGCAATTAAAGATATAACTGCTCCGGAAGGTTTTGATGCTAAAAAGCCGGGAACATATGCATTTACTGCTACTGTTGTTCCGGATGAGAGCAAAGCTGCTTCTTGGATAGGTGATTTAAAGGTTAATATCAATGTTACACTTACTGCTTTGACAACTGGTACATTCAGTATTGACGGTAAGGATGCAAATGTATTCCAGGAAGCAGGCAAGACCTACACAGCTGATGAAGTTGCAAATCTGGTTAAGGCTGCAGTAACTGCAATCAATGTTACCTCCGGTGAAATCACTGACACATATGATGCTGCAGCTGCAACTTACACCGCTGCAGGTACACTTGCTGCTGATACAATCGGTACTTCTGTTGACGTAACCGTAAAGGTAAGCGGCGAAAGTACTAACAAGCTCTTTAACGTAGCTACTGATACTGTTGCTGCTACAATAGCTGTAAAGGTTGTTGCTGCTGAGATTACTGATCCTACACAGGTTTCTGCAAAGATTTCTACAGACAGCGTTACAACTTCTACAAGCAGCTTGAAGATTACTGTTACACGTGCTGAGGCAAGAAAAGCTGAAACCGGTAAGGTAGTAGTAAAGGCTTACAAGCAGGGTGATGATACTAAGAACGTTGAAGTAACAGGTGCATTTGACGCAAATGCAACAAGCCTTGAGCTTGAACTTAAGGGAGCTGAATTTGAGGCTCTTATGGATACTCTGAGCGTTGGCAACAAGTTCCAGATAGACGTAACTTATGATGATGCTGCAGTATATGCTTCCGATGCAAAAGAGCCGATTCTTCTTCCGGTTGCAAATGCAAGCAGCGGCAGCAAGCCTTCCGGTATTCCTTCCGGCGGCAGCAGCACAAAGGCTCAGTACAACATCACTGTTGCTAAGACAGAGAACGGTACTGTTTCTGTGGCTGCAAAGGCTGCAAAGGGTGACACAGTTACAATTACAACAACTGCAGACAAGGGCTATAAGCTTGACAAGATTGTTGTAACAACCTCTAACGGTACAAACGTACCTGTTACAGACAAGACCTTCACAATGCCGGCTTACAATGTTACAATCACTGCTACATTTGTAGAGGGTGAGGAAGAACCTGTAAATCCGACACCGGGTGAGGATACAAAGTCAGAGTTTACTGATCTTCCTTCTTCACACTGGGCATATGAGGCTGTAACAGCTCTCAAAGACCTCGGTATCGTAAACGGCGTATCCGCTGACAGCTTTGCTCCGGATAACAACGTAACACGTGCTGAGTTCACAAAGATGGTTGCTGTACTGTTCGGTCTGAAAGCTACTTCAACCGAGAGCAAGTTTGCTGATTGCGGCGCAGACGACTGGTTCACTCCTTATGTTCTGGCTGCTGCAGAGGCAGGCTATGTAAACGGTGTTGATGATACACACTTTGCTCCGGATGCACAGATTACCCGTCAGGATATCTGCACAATTCTGGGTCGTGTTCTGGACGCTAATGAGGCTGCTGCAGAGGCAGGTTTCACCGATGCTGACCAGATCCAGGATTACGCTGTTCAGTACGTTAAGTCTTTCGTTGCTCTGGGTGTTGTAAACGGTTACGAGGATGGCACATTCCGTCCTGAGGTTTCCGCTACAAGAGCAGAAGCTGCAAAGATTTTGTTTGGTATCACCAAGCTTGACAACGAAAAGGTTAAGAATGCAGTTGCTGCATTAAAAGGCGAAGTTGTTGCTCCGGCTGGGGATAATACCGAAGCTGTAGACGAGAACGCTGCAGATGAAGCTGCTGCAGACGACACAACTGCAGACGATACCACTGTTGATGATGGTTCAGCACCTGAGAAATAATAGAATGGTATTATAATAAAAGGGACACCGGAATCGGTGTCCCTTTTTAAAATGTAAAATATATTTGTATATGAAAGACGCAACGGGCAACCGCATGACAACGGGCAACCACACGGTATATTGCAAAATATGTGCCCATGCGAAAATAATACATAAATATATGTGAAATCTCATGCGGGCGGATGCACACAGCCGCCCCTACGGTGCACAGATGCGGAAAGCTGTTTAATACCAATGGGCAATCACATGGCAACGGGCGACCACATGGGGGCGCCACTACGGCGTTAAACAATATACGATAAGCATGCCATCCGTAGGGGCAGATATTATCTGCCCGAAATAAATATCGGAATTTAATGATGTATTCAGCAAAATCTTGTTGCATTGCCGCCGAGGCTTGGCAGGCGGAATATGGGCTTTGGGCAATCAATTCAAAACAAGATTTTGCTGAAATATATCGTGTAAAACGAACACCTACATTATTATGCACATCACCTTTGCGGACGGATATACATCTGACCATATAATATATGCATCCATTTTATGCGGGCGGATGCACACAGCCGCCCCTACGGTGCACAGATGCGGAAAGCTGTTT
>CAJLFL010000167.1 GCA_905205855.1 uncultured Eubacteriales bacterium
AAGAATCGTAATAACCGCTGTTTACCAAAAGCGGCTGACCATACGCCTCAAGTAAAAAGCTATTCTGATCCGGATGCGAATGGTTATAAGAACCAAACGGACTTGACTTAAACATTAGCTTTATACGGTCTTTATCCTTAATACTGTCCATCATCGATACCCAACCTATATCTTGAAACTCATGGGAAAGCTGATAAGTTACCGGCTCCTCCGGTTTTGTATCGTCATCCGCTATCAAATAGTCAAACCAAGTCAGTGATTTCGATACGCCCGGAACATATCCGTACTGCTCTGCAAGCCAGCGCGTCACCGGGTTTTTGGTAAAGTACGAGTCATATGACGATATTTTAAGACATGCCGAATCATGCAGAGTTCTGCCGGATTCATCGCCAAATCCTCCCCACGACCCCGGCGGATTATTATACATATAGTATAAATACTGATTCTGCGAATAAGCAAGTCCGTATAGATTTGCATAGCCCGTTGCCGCCAGGAACGGCATAAACCAGTCAACCGAAGGAGGATCATAACTCCAGTAAGCAACGCCCTGCGACCAACCGTCTTCATAGCCCCATACCGGCGTCAGCGCTGAGAAGCCTATAATTGTTTTTTCAAGCCATGTTTCGGCTTTCGGAATATCGCCGACCGTAGCAAGGGCTGCAACGCCGATATATCCGTACGCTGTGTATCCGTGCGAATCATAGGGACTCTTTTTAAGACTTTCTAAAAGATATTCCATAACCTCTGTTCTGTCGGAAATCATTTTCAGTACAGACTCTTTTTCACTGTCGGTCATCATTGAATAGTCCCAGTCATAGGCAACAGCCGTCCAGAATGCAAATTCTCTGTGAATCTGATCCTGAGTTTCATAAGACGTTACGCCGTTAATATCCCATGTTGATGCCTCCAAAAGACAGTCAATTGAATATCTGCCGTACTTTTCATCGCCGGTCAGGAGATACGCGAAGGCACAACCTAAGGCTTTGTCGAGTATCGGTTTTGTTTTTCTTCTCACTCCCAACAGCCATTCGTGCCTTTTAACGGGATCCGCAATAGTTTTTGATTCATCCGCGGGTTCTTTATCTATTTCCGTTAAAATATACTGATCCGCCTGAGCAATTGCCCTATCATAAACCTGTTTTGCAGCCTCGCTTTTGTCCTTTTTGGCACGGAAGGCTTCAAGTGTTTCCGCCGTTGCCAAAAGTCTCGGATGTCCCTTTGGTATACGATTCTTAATCGTTTCTATATCCGGAAAAGCATATTGGTATGCATCGGGATCTATTCTGAATTTTCTGACTTTTGACCACGAGCTTGGATTATCACCCTTATAATATCTTACTGCCCAGTAATAATGAACGCCTGTTTCAAAGGTAGTGTCAAAGTTATAGTAGTTGTATTTAATCCCGTCTTTTCTGTACCTGATATTTTTAAGCTCCGGATCTGCGGCGACGACAACTTCATACGAGGTTGCACCGTCGACATTACCCCATTTAAAACTTGGCGGATTTTGCTGTGCGACATAACCATCCTCAGGTGTGAATGGCATCATATTAATGTTTTTCGGATTATAATTCTTGTCCCAGGGCTCCGCAGAAGAAGATGAACCATCAGAGGTTCCTATTGCCGCAAAAACGCCCGTTCCGGACAGCATCGCAAGACAAAGTGCAACACACACAGCTGCTTTTAATATCTTTTTAAATTTCATTATCCGTTTTCTCCTTTCCGCCAACTATTCCGCCGAGGTCGTCTTTGTGAGGACAACCTCGTTTGCATCACCGCTGAATTCGTATGTATAACCAAATTCTTCTGCCGCATCCTTAAACGGTATATATATTATACCATTTAAAACACAGCAACTTGCGGACAGACCGACAGAGCCGCCATCCGATACCGCGGTATCGGAATTATCAGCAAACGTCATCCTTTTATTCTCTGCTCCTACAGTACATTTGCCATCATCCGGCACATACCCTACAGACAGCATATACGCAAAGCTTCTTGCGCTTACAAATACCTCACCATCCTTCACTATCGCCCTGTCGAGCAAGTATTTGTATCTGCCGTCCAGCTTAACATTGACAGTATTCTTTACCGCATGATTTGAAGGTCCCTCAATAATCTCTGCCTCTACGCCTTTTTTGATATTAGAATTTTTAACCTTTGTCAATCCGCTTTTGACCTTTTTTATATTAAAATAGTCAAAATACCACTTACCGTCATAATTCTCTGAGTATATATCGAAATCTGATATATTTTTCGCACTATTTAATCCGAAAACCGTACCGGTTTCTCCGGTTGCATCATCAGTCATTGAAACGTCAAATGTGCCGTTTTCAAGATCAAAGCAATACCTTAAAACATACCAGTTTCCCAACACCATCTCGCTTTTCATTACAGTTATCGGAGCGGCGGCTTCTATATCTCTTACAACGAATTTTGTGTTTCCTGATGGATAATATCCGTCCATAGCTTTTTTGCCCGGACTGTTGGCCTGAATGGTCATAACGGTATATCCGCTTGTGCCGGTTTGTTCAAACTTAAATCTCGTTTCCATCAGAATAAATCCCTTGTCTCCGCCGCTGAACGGAATTTTCATTCGCGGTCCGCTGTTATTGGGATTGGTATCCGTCAGCGTCAGGCAATTCTTTTTCTTTTTGCCGTTGTCCGTAATTTCGGTTGAAAAGCTTCCGTTTGCATTGTTTGCTCTCCAGCCCTCCGGCAAAGAGTCTTGTTTTATGTCCGTAAAATCCTGATAAAGCAGATACTCAGACATATCTATATTATCTTCGGCTGTATTTTTAACAATTTTACTTTTGGAGGCGCGTGCCATAGCAGTCGAAGAAATTACCATAACAACTGCCGCAGCAAGACTTATCGCCTTAATAATTATTGTTTTCATGCTTCCTCACCTCCGTTAAAATCTGACAATCGCTTTGATTTCTTCATAATATCTCTGTATCATTACCTCAGAACAGTCAGTGCCGACGTCCCGGAAAGCTTTAAGATCATTTATTGTACCTGACTTTACTTTATATTCTCCGGGCCGATCCTCGCCGTATATCCACAGTGAATAAGAACCCGTATCAAGAATCATAATACAGTCCTTTGCTTTTACCGACGACATATTTTCAGGTGAAAAGGTTTCCGGATTGGATGGTACGTATACCAACATTCCACCGTCGAACTTGAGATACACATATCCGCAGCGTACGGACCCCCAATGCATTTCCTTGTCAATAATTTCCGTCTTGTCAACAAATTTTTTACCGTTTATTCTGTAGACAAGCTGCAAATCCGAGAGATAGCCGTTTGTGTCCGTCGTATACTTTATGATATCACCCTTTTCGAGGTCACGGATACTCATTTTCTTCGGCAAATCCGGATCCAATGTGCCGTCACCGTCCGTAAATGTAAAACCGCTTTTTACAGGAACCTGAACAGAGCCGTTGACATTAAGACATTCTATAACTGTTTCTGACTCCTCGTCATAGAGCTTCGACGGCGCATCGGACACAACCGACAAGGGCGTTCTGTAATCAGCGCCGCTTTCCGATACGTTGGGATCATAGACCATTCCGAGAAAGTCACTTACAAAGCTGTTTTCGTTCGTATAAAAGCCGTAAACGCTGTACTTGTCGCTGCTGTTAAACTTTTTATAAGCATTTAAAACAGTATAGTTTTCCTCATTACTCATGTCAAAATATGTACCCGTGTCCGGATCCATTGCAAGTGGAGACGGATAGGACATTAGCGGCGCTGCTGTTGTGAACGCAATCTTTCCCCCCAGCATTGTGCCTCTGCACGCTGCATCCGGAGCATACTGCATAAACAACGCATCATCCGAATCCGCCTTATCTTCGCGCTCCGCCATAATTCCCCTTTCATTATTAAGAACAGTATCTATAGCGGAAAGCTTTCCATCATCGTTGATTTTAAAACGCACCAGCGAGGAATAACACCCGTCCGGCACCTGCTCCGTTATGCTTCCGTCTGCGGCAGTCTTGTTGAACATCGCCCCGCTCGCCTTGTTCAGCTTTGACAGGATAGCATCAACATCACTGCTTTTATAAGCAACAGAATCTATTTTAAGCCTGTCGGCTATGTTATATATCGAAAATGAGTCGTTTGCATCAAAAATCTTAAACTGCAGCTCATAATCAATACCCTTAAGCTTTGCAGCCTTTACTATAAACCCGTACTGATAAGTTCCGCTGCTGTCATCGCTTTCTATATAAGCAATTCTGCCGCAGATATCTGTTTTAAAGCTTATCGCCGTTCCGGCCTTTATGTAATATTCGCATTTCGCGGCACAGTCATCTGTCACCGTATATTCTTTATCGCCGACAAATACTTTATTATTGCTTCTTGTCTGAGTAATAATGCCCTTTTCGGACGTTGAATTAACATATGCGCGAATATATCCCTGCGCGGCATCCGGCAGCGAGCTGTAAATCGACAGAACACTGTTTCTTCTGATAGAATCAAGTGAAATCTTTTTGCCGTCCTTATCGTATATCCATACAAACGGGTCGTCCTCCCCGAGATCAAGTGTAATACTGTGCGTATTGTCGTATTTGTCATAAACCTTATTGTCCTTCTTAATTATGTCTGACGCAATAAAGTTTTCATATACGTCAATCAGAATAACATCGTATCCGCCGTCACCGCTGTTGTCCAGAAGCCGGACTTTGCCGTACTTGTTATCAATCATTTCATTTGAGAAGGTCTTGCGTGTTGAAACGCCGTTGTAAATAACGGGCAAAGATTTTTTAAAAGCATAAACTCTGATGTTTCTCGAGTTGC
>CAJLFL010000168.1 GCA_905205855.1 uncultured Eubacteriales bacterium
GATATGCCATTATTCCGTCCCCACATAGCAATCGACAAAGCGTAAATCGTACGTATTTCCAAAAAAATCAATGCATATGAAACCTCTATTCTTCCATATGAGGATTGCTGCACTATATTCGTACCAAAGCACCCGAAAACAAGACCTGAGATTGCTGAAATCATTGAGGCGGAAAAATCCCTTGATAATCTTGAAGAAATGATACAATCTGCCATTGACGGCGAAGAAATTGTTACCATTGATTAAAGGAGCATCTGTTATGAGATTTGAAATTATATCTGTGGGAACGGAACTGCTTTTAGGGCAAATCGTAAACACCAACGCACGCGACATAAGCCGTATGCTGAGCGAGCTTGGCTTTGATGTATATTACACCACCGTTGTCGGCGACAATCCGCAAAGACTGCGTTCTGCTCTGAAAATTGCCGCAAGTCGTGCAGACGGAATTATAACTACAGGCGGTCTCGGGCCTACCGAAGACGATTTAACAAAGGAAACCGTTGCGGAATTCTGCGGACTTAAATGCGTTACTCACGAAAGAAGCCTTCAAAGACTTAAAGAAAGGTTTTCTTCGCGCAGCACGCCTATGCCTAAGAACAACCTCAAGCAAGCTGATATGCCGGAGGGATGTATTGTACTTGACAATGATAACGGTACAGCTCCCGGAGCTGTTATCGAAACAGATAAGAATACCTTTATAATACTTCCCGGGCCTCCGTCGGAGCTTAAACCTATGCTTGCAAACAAGGTCAGACCGTATCTTGAAAAAAAGGCCTCCTGCATTATATCCTCAAGAACTCTTAAAGTATTCGGTCTGGGCGAGTCCGCTATGGAGGAACGCGTAAACCAGCTTATTCATTCCGACAATCCAACTCTTGCACCATATGCAAAAACCGGTGAGTCGGAGCTGAGAATAACCGCTAAAACCAAAACCGAAGCCGAAGCTAAAACCCTTATTGATGACATGGAAAAATCTGTCCGCAGTATCTTGGGCGATTTTGTTTATGCTGTCGGGGATAATGCCTCAATGCCTGAAACCGTCACCAAGCTGCTGTGCAGAAATAATCTTACGCTTTCTACCGCAGAAAGCTGTACCGGCGGTATGGTTGCGGAAAGAATAACCTCTGTTCCCGGCGCCTCGGAGTGTTTTCACTGCGGATATGTAACATATTCAAATTACCAGAAAGCAAGGCTTTTGGGCGTCAGTGACACTACTCTTAAATCATACGGAGCAGTATCGGAGCAAACCGCTCTTGAGATGAGCCGCGGTGCAAGAGAGCGTTCCGGTGCCGACATAGGCATCGGCATAACCGGAATTGCAGGTCCCGGCGGCGGAACCGAAGAAAAGCCGGTCGGACTTGTATATGTAAGCATCTGTGCAGACGGTCTGCACAAGGCTTATCGTCTTATGCTTACAGGGGATCGTTCAATGGTACGTGAGCGTGCCTGTCTTTATGCTCTTGACCTTGTACGCAGATATGTTTTAAAGCTGCCGTGCGGCGAATATATATGGTAGAATTTAAAGCCAAAAGTCAACTGAACCATATTTCACACTTATTTTTTGGTTATTTTTATTCGTCTATAATTAAAAAAAGGTGTTGTAATTTGTTTAAAACCATGATAAAATAGTTTTATTGTCCAATAATAAAAGGGCGTATTACGCCCTACTGAACTAAAACCGGGGAGAATCAGATTATGTTAAAGAAAAAGTGGCTGCTCAGAGAGTTTGACAAAAACCGCGTAGTTGAGATGTCAAAGGAATTTCACATCTCTCCTCTTACAGCGATTATTCTCTACAATCGGGGTATCCATGATGACGATGCAATCAGAAGATTTTTGTCTAAGGATATTGACGTTATGCATGATCCGTATCTGCTTAAAGATATGGAAAAGGCGGCCGAACGTATCCGAAAGGCACGCGATAATAAAGAAAAGGTCACCATTTACGGTGACTATGATGTAGACGGTATCACTTCTATTGCTATATTATACAAATATCTTACGGAGATGGGAATTGATACCGATTATTATGTTCCCGACCGTATGCAGGAGGGGTATGGTGTAAACAAGGACGCTCTCGATAAAATTCATTCAAACGGAAGCTCACTTGTTATTACCGTTGATACCGGCATCACTGCCGTTGAAGAAAGCGAATACGCCAAAGAAATCGGCATTGATGTAATTGTAACAGACCACCACGAATGTAAAGAGCGGATTCCGGACGTCTATGCGGCTATTGATCCCAAAAGAAAGGACTGTCCATATCCGTTTAAAAGCCTTGCCGGAGTCGGTGTTGTATTTAAGCTTATTCAGGCTTTGGATGAAAACAAGTCCCTTTCCGATTTAATGGATAAATATGCCGACCTTATGTGTCTTGGCACTGTTGCGGATATTTCTCCGCTGATTGATGAAAACAGAGTTATCGTAACTGAGGGGCTTAAACGTTTTAAAACAACAAGCAATGTCGGTCTTAAAGCGCTTATTGATGTTTCCACCAACGGAAAGGCAATCACAACTTCAACAATAGGCTATACCATAGCGCCCAGAATCAATGCCAGTGGCAGACTCGGATGCGCTTCAAGAAGTGTTGAGCTGTTTTTAACAGATGATGCCGAAAAGGCAAAAAAGCTTGCTGAATCTCTGTGCGAGGAAAACACTCTCAGACAGCAGACAGAGCAGAAAATGTTTAAAGAAGCCATGGAATACTTGGATGCAAATCCCGAAGTAAAAGAGGATAATGTTATCGTTATTCCCCATGCCGACTGGCATCACGGAATTGTGGGGATTGTTTCCTCAAAAATAACCGAAAAATTCTATAAACCGTCAATTCTTTTTGCAATAGACGGTGATGAGGCAAAAGGCTCAGGCAGAAGCGTCAACGGTTTTAATCTTTTCGGCGCACTGGAAAACTGCTCTGACCTTCTGGAAAAATTCGGCGGACATGAGCTTGCAGCAGGACTTACTATAAAAGCCGAAAATATCGAAAAATTCAGGCAGAAGATTAACAGCTGTTCTCAGAAGCAAATAAATGAGGCTATGCTTACGCCGACAATTCAGCTTGACGCGGCAATAAAGGTTCCGTATATAACGCTTGAAACAGTAAATGATATAAACAAGCTGCAGCCGTTTGGTGTAGATAATCCTACCCCCTCCTTTGCGGTACGCAATATAAAGATACATAAAATCAGCGTTATGAGCGAAGGCAAGCATTTGAGAATGACTCTGCTGAAGGACGGCAAATATCTTGACTCGGTGGGTTTTGGTATGGGAGAGTATTATCAGTACCTAGAAGAAGGTGACATAATAGATGTTGCCTTTGCACTTGATATAAACGACTATAAAGGATTTCAGAATGTTCAGCTTATTTTAAAGGATATAAAAAAATCCGACGGAGAAGTATGCTGACATCAGATTAGAATCATAAGGGGATGTAAAACGATTTTTACAGCCCCCTTTCTTCTTTTGAAAGGAGGAGCGTATATTATGGCAATAATTACACTTGAAGTCTTGATTGACAGAATACGACAATACAACAAAAACGGCGACCTTTCCATAGTAGAAAAGGCATATGCTTATGCAACCGAAAAGCACAAAGGACAGCTGAGAAAATCCGGCGAACCGTATATAACACATCCGGTTAATGTTGCATATATACTTGCGGATTTAGAGCTTGACGCTCAGTCAATCTGTGCCGCGCTTCTTCATGACGTTGTAGAGGATACTCCGGTAACACACGAAGATTTAATAAATGAGTTTGGCGAAACTATCGACATGCTTGTTGACGGTGTTACCAAACTTAATAAAATTCCTTACACCACCAAAGAAGAACAGCAAATCGAAAATTTGAGAAAAATGTTCTTTGCCATGGCAAAGGACGTACGCGTAATAGTAATAAAGCTTGCAGACAGGCTTCATAATATGCGTACGTTAAAGTTTCAGCCGGAGGAAAAGCAGCGTGAAATCGCACGCGAAACTTTAGAGGTATATGCTCCGTTGGCACACCGTCTTGGTATGTCAAAAATCAAGTGGGAGCTTGAAGATTTGGCGCTTAGATATATTGATCCTATCGGTTATTACGAAATTGTAGATAAAATTGCCCAAAAACGCGAAGAACGCGAAAAATATATAAAAGATATAATAAAAATACTAAGTGATAAGCTTGACTCATTACACATTAAAGCTCATATAGAGGGACGTGCAAAGCATTTTTACAGTATATACCGCAAGATGTTTATGCAAAACAAAACCATTGACGAACTGTATGATTTATTCGCGGTCAGGGTTATCGTAGACACTGTTGCGGACTGTTACTCGGTTCTCGGTATGGTACACGAGCTTTTTAAACCCATTCCCGGACGTTTTAAGGACTATATTGCAATGCCTAAGCCTAACATGTATCAATCGCTGCACTCTACACTTATAGGGCCAAACGGGACTCCGTTTGAAATTCAGATACGTACATGGGAAATGCATCACACTGCCGAAAACGGAATTGCCGCGCATTGGAAGTACAAAGAGGGAAAAAGCGGCGCAAGCGACATGGACAGCAAATTGGAATGGATTAAACAGCTTTTGGAAATTCAAAAGGACATGACCAACGCCGAAGATTTTATGAAAACTCTTAAAATTGATATGTTCAGCGATGAAGTATTTATCTTCACGCCAAAGGGCGATGTTATAAACCTTCCTGCCGGTGCAACTCCGATAGACTTTGCATACGCTATACACAGCGCCGTTGGCAACCGAATGACAGGCGCAAAGG
>CAJLFL010000169.1 GCA_905205855.1 uncultured Eubacteriales bacterium
TTGCCTATAGCTTTTAAGGTTTCAAAATCCGCAGGTGCATTTTTCTTTTCTTCTTCATTTACAAGTACCGGACGTATTGATGCATGCGGACATACCAATGAGCATTGATTACATTGAATACATGTATCCTTCTGCCACTCCGGAACCATAACTGCTACACCGCGTTTTTCAAATCTTGATGTACCGCTTTCAAATGTACCGTCTTCACGGCCGCTGAATGTGCTTACCGGAAGCTTGTTACCGCGCTGTGCATTCACAGGATCTACAACCGAAGTAATAAACTTAGGGCGTCCGCTTTCCTCAGCCGGTTCATCAACCGCATCCTTCCACGAAGCAGGAACTTCAATCTTAACAAGAGCGTCTATTGCGCCGTCAACCGCCGCACAGTTCATTTTTACTATTTCATCACCCTTTTTACCATAGGTCTTCTTTATAGCTTCTTTAATCAATGTGACAGCCTGATCAAAAGGAATAACCTCTGACAGCTTGAAGAAAGCGCTTTGTGTAACCATGTTTATACGATTCGGACCAAGTCCGACCTCAACCGCAACTTTTACGGCGTTAATTGTATAGAAATTAATTTCATTTTCTGCAAGATAACGCTTAATATTTGCAGGCAGTTTTTCATCCAGTTCCTCAGGAGTCCATACACAGTTAAGCAGAAATGTTCCGCCCTTTTTGAGCCCCTCAAGAACATCATACTGATGAATATATGCAGGCTTATGACATGCAATATAATCCGCCTCATCCAGGAGATAGGTTGATTTTATCGGTGTTTTACCAAATCTCAAATGTGACATGGTCACACCGCCGGACTTCTTTGAATCATAATCAAAATACGCTTGTGCATACATATCGGTATTATCACCGATAATCTTTATAGCATCCTTATTTGCACCAACTGTACCATCAGAGCCGAAGCCCCAGAATTTGCAGCGTGTTGCACCGGCAGGAGCGGCATTGACTCTCTCGCCCAAAGCAAGTGAAAGATTTGTAACATCATCATTGATACCAATTGTAAATTCTTCTTTGCAATCAGCAGAATCAAGGTTATTAAACACCGCAACCAACTGAGTGGGAGTAGTATCTTTTGAACCAAGACCGAAACGACCGCCGATTATTGACGGTGCATTACTGCAATCTTTATACAGATTGCAAATATCAAGATAGAGCGGTTCGCCAAGAGATCCCGGCTCTTTTGTTCTGTCAAGAACGGCAATTTTTTCAACGCTTTTCGGCATAACATCAAAGAAATGTTTCGCCGAAAACGGTCTGTAAAGGTGAACTTCAAGAACACCGACCTTTTCACCTTTTTCATTGAGATAATCAACAGTTTCTTCCAGCGCCTGACAGACGCTTCCCATTGCAACAACAACCTTTTTCGCATCAGGTGCACCGTAATAATTAAACGGCTTATATTCACGTCCGGTAATCTTGCTGACTTCCTTCATATAGTTGGCAACTATATCCGGAACATCATCATAAAACTTATTTGATGCCTCTCTGCCCTGGAAGTATATATCGCCATTCTGAGCGGTTCCTCTTATCACCGGATGTTCCGGGTTTAAGGCACGATCCTTAAATTCCTTAAGTGCATCACGGTCAATCAGATTTTTCAAATCCTCATAATCCATAACTTCGATCTTCTGGATTTCATGCGAAGTACGAAAACCATCAAAGAAATGCAGGAACGGAATACGGCTCTTGATAGCTGCAAGATGAGCAATACCGGCCAAATCCATAACCTCCTGTACACTTCCCGATGCCAGCATGGCAAAGCCTGTCTGACGGCAAGCCATAACATCCTGATGATCACCAAAAATATTTAAAGCATGTGCAGCAATAGCTCTTGCGCTTACATGAAAAACAGTAGGCAGAAGCTCTCCTGCTATTTTATACATATTAGGTATCATTAAAAGCAAGCCCTGCGATGCAGTAAATGTTGTTGTTAATGCACCTGCCTGCAATGAGCCGTGAACAGCGCCCGCTGCGCCGGCTTCTGACTGCATTTCCACAACCTGTACTGTTTCGCCGAAAATATTTTTTTGTCCTTTTGCACTCCATTCATCAACATATTCTGCCATGGTTGACGAAGGGGTAATTGGGTAAATTGCCGCGACTTCAGTAAAAGCATACGCACAATGAGCCGCCGCACAGTTACCATCCATGGTTTTGAATTTCTTTGCCATGTTTTTTTGCCTCCTTTTGTTGTATGTAACATTTTATTTTTATCGCAAAAAGTCATGAGCTACACATATCATTTTGTGCATAGCATCATATCATAAACAGTATATCATAACTTTTACACAAATTCAAACTATTTTTTTAAAATTTTTTAAAAAAACAGTACAAATTTTCTACTCTTTTTTTTAATAATACACCCAAAAAGAGTTTTATAATAATTTATGTCCTCTAAACACCGCACGTCAGTTTAAAAGATAATGGGAATTTTAATTACAATTTTTATTGATATATATACAAATATATGATAAAATATAAATATTATATGTTTGACGAAAGGCAAAGTGTTTATTATGTGGTTTGATGAGTTTAAAAAATATGCAGGACTTTTTGTGCTTGGCGTTGCTCTGATTGCAGTTTACAAGACTTTTGATAATTTTGGTATACTTTTAGACGGATTAAAGTATATTTTCTCATTACTCACGCCGTTTTTTATTGGAGGAATAACCGCGTATATACTTTATATTCCCTGCAAAAAGCTTGAAGCTCTCTACCGGAAAACAGGTATACAGTTTATCGACAAGCACAGGCGATCTTTGTCTGTTGCTTCAATCTATATTATATTTATCGCATTTATAGCTTTGATTCTTGTTGCAATAATTCCTTCACTTATAAAAAGTATTACGGAATTTACAGACCAGCTTCCGGAATTGGTTGACGGCGCCATCAGCTGGTTTAATTCCCTGGGAATCTACAAGCTTGACGGAAATGCCATAGAAAATCTTTTCAGCCGGAATCTTATATCCATTGACAAAATTATCGGCGGAATTTCATTTGACAGTATGAACAAATACGCCAAAGGCGTAATGAGCTTCGGAACAGCTCTTTTTAACGCTTTTATCGGAATAATAATTTCCATATACTTACTTTTGGACAGAGCAAGCCTCCGCAGAACCGTTATAATATTTGCACGCAGACATATGTCGAAAAAGTATCGCCGTCTGCTCGGAAGATATTGCAGCAAAATCAATAGCTTTGTTGAATTATATATATATTGCCTTTTTATTGATGCGGTTATCGTATTTATACTTTCATTCCTTGCTTTGTCAATAATGCGTGTCAAATACGCTCCGCTTCTTGCTCTGATGCTTGGCTCATTTAATCTGATTCCGTATTTCGGGGCAATTACTGCAACCGTTCTTTCTGCTCTTATTACAGTGTTTACCAAAAGCTTTGCCTCCGGCGTTGCAGTGGCTGTCGTACTGACTATTCTCCAGCAGGTTGATGCAAATGTAATTCAGCCGCGCCTTTTGTCGGATTCTTTAAATATAAAACCGGTATGGGTTATATTCGCTATAATTTTGGGAGGCGGTCTTTTCGGCGTAATTGGTATTATCTTTGCTGTACCGTCGTTTGCACTTATAAAAATTATTTGCACAGATATAGCTGAGCTTACCGAAAACAGATATAAACATTCAAGACGCAAAAACAAAATTGATGCCGATGCGGAAAATAAATTGTGAAAATTCTGTAAAAACTTTAAAAATAACTTGTTTTTTAAAATTGTTTATGATATAATTTTTCTTCAATGAATACAATTATTCTAAGCAGGGCAAAACATTTATCAGCTTTAGGAGGAGATTAAGTGAAGAGATATATACGAGGTATAGGATTTTACGCCTTGCTTTTCTTCATCATCGTTGCGATTTATGCCGTGACCTCGATGCCGGATAAGCAAACAAAAGAAATCTATTCTGATTTAGTTTTAAAAATTCAACAGGGCGAAGTTGTCGAACTTTCCGTTGTAGACAGCGTTGCTACCGCTAAACTGAAAGACGGGGATGTAATCAATGTTGAAATTCCCGGTTATAATACGCTTAAAAATGATGTCGGAGATGCTATGCAGCAACAAATAAGCAACGGCGGACTTAAAGTTGAAACTCCTCTACCGTACAGTCCACCGTGGTGGCTTACGCTTCTGCCGACTATCGGACTGCTTATTATCTTTGTTGTATTCTGGTTTATGTTTATGCAGCAATCCGGAAACGGCGGAGGACGCGGAGTTATGAATTTCGGCAAAAGTAAAGCGCGCGTTTCTATGGATGGTAAAACCAAAAAAACTTTTGAGGATGTCGCCGGTGCTGATGAGGAAAAAGACGAACTTAAAGAGATTGTTGATTTTCTTAAAGGGCCGGAGCGTTATCGTCAGCTCGGAGCGCGTATTCCTAAAGGTGTACTGCTTGTCGGACCTCCAGGAACAGGTAAAACACTTCTTGCAAAAGCAGTTGCGGGCGAGGCGGGTGTACCTTTCTTTTCCATTTCCGGCTCTGACTTTGTCGAAATGTTTGTCGGCGTTGGTGCATCACGTGTCCGTGACTTATTTGAAAACGCAAAGAAAAACGCTCCTTGCATAATATTTATAGATGAAATTGACGCGGTCGGCAGACACAGAGGTGCCGGACTTGGCGGCGGACATGATGAGCGCGAACAAACTCTTAACCAACTTTTGGTT
>CAJLFL010000170.1 GCA_905205855.1 uncultured Eubacteriales bacterium
ATCAAAAACAGATAATTGATGATGCGTTTGAACTTTTCGGCAGCAGAATCAGCACGGTACATCTTAAAGACTTTGATTTTAAAGATGGCAAAAGGATATTTGCGTTGCCGTGCCGGGGTTTGCTGGAGATTAAGTATCTGCTTGACAAGATAAGTATGCTTGATAAAACTCCGGATATAATTTTAGACGAGCTGCCCGTTAAGTGTTATAAACAAGCCTATGAGGAATTGAATATGCTTTAAAATAAGATAAGGGCTGTTTAAAAAATCATTTGATTTTTTAAACAGCCCGGTGTTTTGTTCAAAATAAAATCTTACTTTTTAAACAGCCTTTTTACTTTTCCGGTAAGGAATATTTGCTTATGTTTTATATATTACCTTAAGGGCGACCGCATGTGACTGCCCGCTGCGGTGTACTAAGCTATATCATTCGGTGTTTCGTTGTCCAGAATAAGCGGAAGTATATCAAATGCGTATGAGATTTCTTCATCTCCGCACAGCTGATATTTTTCATCAACGAGAGGACCGCATGAACCTGAACCGGTTCCGCTGACTTTATAGTCTATTCTCAGATATGTTTCCTCTTTCTTAACCAAATCCCATGTGTGTTTTGCGTCCATGAGGTTTTCCGGACTGTAGTGAGAAACTGCAAATTCAAACCTTGTATCTCCGGCAGAGCGGATAAGCAGACCGCGGCCGAGTATGTCGGTTGCACAAACCCAGCGTGTATCGGTCTTGTTTCCAAAGTCCTGCGGCTTGATATACGGAACATATTCCGCATCAACTGTGGTTTTGTAATGATTTACCTTTACATGATGACACATATCAATAAGGTTTTCATGCGGGCCTTTTCCATAGTATTCTATATTTTCGGTTCCTGATTTGAGAACAAAATCCATACCGAAGCGCGGCAGGAAATGCTTATAATTGCATTTGCCGTCTGCTTTTACCGAGATAACTCCGTTTGACTGAATGGTATATTTTATGGTATAGGTCACAAACGGAGCAAGTGCCGGACTTGATACCATTTGATGAGCGGTAATTATTATATTGCCGTTGATTTTTTCAGTATCACATTTTACGGTCAAAACCTGATCATATCTGAATACGCTGACAAGACTTTGCTGCAGCTGCCATTTGTCCCACATACAGCGATAGTTGTCAATGTCCGCTCTGATAACCGAGAAGCCTGTTCTGTCTGCAAGAATTTCAGCTCCGTTTACCTTTAAGCTGTCAAATGAACCGTACAGCTTGTTAAATAGATAGCTGAAGTTAAATCCGTCAATTTGCAGATGTTCGTTTGTTTCGGAGGTGATTTTAAGTTCTGTACGCGCTTTGGCAAGTTCGGCGCGTATAATTTCAGCCGGCAGTTCAAATTGAGTAAAACCTGTTTCATATCCTGCCTTTTCCCATAAAGTATCCTCTGTTGTAAGAGTTTTAAAGGTTATATACAACCCGTGTCTGCATGACTTTGGCATATCTGAAAGATCAATAACAATTTTTTTGGAGCCATGCGGCTGTATGGAGTATTGCGGCAAAATATTTTCTTTTACAAGCTTTCCGTCTGCTTCGATTGTGTACTTTATCTTATATTTGTTTGCATTAGTAAAGTCAAAGCGGTTTCTGATTCTAAACTCGCCCTTTGCAGCATTGATTTCTTCAACATAAATATTGTTATAAACTGCTTTGGCTTCAAGTGCACCGGAGGAGAAACTTCTGTCCGGACGGACAAGACCATCGTTGCAGAAGTTGCCGTGATTTACAATCTCTCCGCAGTCACCGCCGTAGCCGTAAGCCTTAACACCGTTCTCGTTTTCAATTATAACGGAGTGGTCGCACCATTCCCAAATGCAGCCGCCGATGCAGCGCGAATATTTATAAAATATATCCCAATATGCCTTTATATCACCGGGGCCTACGCCCATTGCGTGCGCGTATTCGCAAAGGAAAAACGGGCGTGTTTCCTTCAATTTGTTCTTGCCCTCGTCCTCACAAAATGATGGTTTTGGGTACATATAGCTTATTATATCAAACTCCGGTCTGTGCTCCGGTAGTACCTTGCCTTCCTCAAGACGGTGGCGGTTTGAATTTTCGTAGTGTAAAAGCCTCGTGCTGTCTTTAGAGCGGAAATAATCATACATTGCAACATGATTTGAGCCATAGTCGGATTCATTTCCCATTGACCATATAATAACGCAGGAGGCGTTTTTGTCACGTTCAAACAATCTTTCCGCACGGTCAAGATATGCCGCCTTCCATTCCGGATTTTCAGACGGATGGTTGGGGTTAAAAGCATGATAGCCATCGGTAACAAATGTCATTCCGTGACATTCCAGGTCTGCCTCGTCTATTACGTAAAAACCGTATTCATTGCAAAGGTTTAAAAATTCCGGTGTGTTGGGGTAGTGTGATGTTCGTATCGCGTTTATGTTAAGGCGTTTCATCTGCTCCAAATCATAGCGGATATTTGCAATCGGCGTAACGTGACCGAGTGTAGGGTGTGAATCGTGTCTGTTTACACCTTTGATTTTTACTTCAACACCGTTTACCAAAAGCGCGCAGTTTTTCGCAATTTCAACAGTTCTGAAACCTATTTTCTGAGTTATATATTCGTTGCCGCAGTGCATGACAAGGGTATACAAATACGGGTTTTCGGCGTTCCACGAATTTATCATCGGAAGTTCTTTTTTATATGTCTGATTTTTGGCAGCTATCTCATCTGTAAACACTACGCTGCCATCCTTGTCCAAAAGCTCAAGACTGCAGGATTTACTGCCCTCTTTAAAGCTAAAGTCAATTTCCAAAAGTCCGTTGGTGTAGTTATTGGTAAGACCTGCGCGGATAAAGAAGTCATCTATGCGTATCTTGTCCCTTGCTGTCAGATACACATCTCTGAATATACCGGAGAGCCTGTAAAAATCCTGGTCTTCAATATATGTTCCGCTGCACCATTTTATAACAGGAACCTTGATTTCATTCTTACCGCTCTTTAAGTATTTGGTGATTTCAAATACCGATTGAGAGTGCGAAACCTGAGAAAATCCTATTTCTGTGCCGTTTACAAACAAATAGAAGAAAGAGTTTACTCCCTCAAAAGTAATAAAAATATCTTTTCCGTCCCAGTCACCGGGAAGATTAAACTCCATTGCATATACGCCGCACGGATCGTCGGTAGGAACATACGGCAAAGTAACAGGAATAGGGTATTCTACGTTTGCATACTGCGGAATATCATATCCGTGCATCTGCCAGTTTGACGGAACGGGAATGGTATCCCAGTCATCCGTCGGTTGTGTGCCGATGTCTGCCGGAACATCGGCAAAACGTGTAAAATATCTGAATTTATGGTTGCCGTTTAACAAATAATAGTAAGGTGAATTTCTTTTTATGTTTTGAATTGAATCTGTTTGGTTGTCAAAGGGTATGTAATAGCTTTTCGGTCTTTCAGTCCCAAGATGTAAAGTGTTTGGGTTTTCAAAGTCTTTTCTTTGCATTTTGTTCACCGCCTTAAATTAAATTTTAGTATGTTAAAATTATTATATATCAGCAGTATATATATGTAAATATTAAATTTTTGTTTATGATATAAGAATTTTTGCATTTTTAAATAATAAAGCGATAATTTGGGAAACATAACTAACGGTGATTGCAATGATAAAAATAGGAAATATTTTAATTCTTAACGGTGACAGTAAGGACGATTTGTCTATATATGAGAACACAAGAATGTGTCTGATAAGCTGCGGCTTTTCACATCGTTCGACCATAACTGCGTCCAGTATAGGAGAGGCGGGATTTACTTATTGCATACAGCGTGAAATTAAAACGCTTAGGGGAGAATACGTCGCACCGCAAGAATTTAATATAGCCTGGAGCAAAAAACATGAGGATATATACCCGTATCTTGCAATAGTTACATTGCTTTTGGTCAGTGGATGTCCTGTTGAAATCTTTAAACTTTTAAAGTTCTAATTCGGTATATACCGAATATACTTTACAGAAGGAACAATGCCTTTGTGGACGGATAATACCCGCCTGCTGCCCTGCTGGGGCAACAATTCAAAAGGATGATGATTTTTTAATTACAGGCCATATCGGAGGAAGTCTCCGTGCGCTTAATTTGACAGGAGTGAATAACGTGGAAAATACTTATTTTGAAAACAATAAGGTTGCAGTGGCAGGCGAGGTGTGCAGTGATCTTGAATTTTCACATATGATTTACGGCGAACGCTTTTTCAAATTCAAGTTCAGAATACCGAGATTAAGTGAGAATTTTGATGTAATAAATATCACTATATCGGAACGTTTTTTTTCTGAAACCGAACCGGAGTATGGTGATTTGTTATATATAGAGGGTCAGTTCAGGTCATATAACAATTTTTCAGAGGTGGGCAACAGACTGATACTCACAGTTTTTGTAAAGGAGATTGAGCGGATAGAAAGCCTTGACGGATACACAAACCCGAATCAGATATGCCTCGACGGATATATATGCAAGGCGCCGGTTTACAGAACAACACCGTTTCAGCGTGAGATAGCGGATATACTTCTGGCGGTGAACAGGTATTATAATAAGTCTGATTATATACCATGTATAGCATGGGGAAGAAATGCTAAGTTTGCGGAACGCCTTGAGGTCGGAACTCATCTGAGAGTCTGGGGCAGAATCCAGAGCAGAGAATATC
>CAJLFL010000171.1 GCA_905205855.1 uncultured Eubacteriales bacterium
TAGTATTCGGAATCATGCTGATTACCGCACCGCTTTATAAGGATGTGCAGAAAAATCTTGATAACGTAACAGCGGTAACACGTGAAAGCCTCAACGGTGTCAGAGTTATACGTGCGTTCGGCAGAGAAGAAGCGCAGAACAAAAAGTTTGTCAAAATAAATTCCGCTCTGCTTAAAGCGCAGCTGTATGTCGGTAAAATTGCAGCTTTGATGAGTCCGCTTAATTATATTGTGATAAATTCGGCAATTATACTTATATTGTGGATAGGCTCGAAAATGGTTAGCGGCGGCGTTATGCTTTCCGGAGATGTGATTGCGCTTATTAATTATATAAATCAGATATTGATAGAGCTTGTCAAGCTTGCAAATCTTATAATTATTCTCGGAAAATCGGTTTCATGCATGGGCAGGATTGAACAAGTTTTGAATACGGAAACCGAAATGAAGTTTGACGGAACAGAATCCGGTGAAGATTCGGCTGAAATTCTGCGATTTGATAAAGTATGCCTTAAATATGCCGGTGCAGGAGCAGAGGCTTTGTCTGATATATCTTTTTCGGTAAAGCGCGGTGAAACGATAGGAATTATCGGAGGTACGGGCAGCGGAAAAACATCTCTTATAAATATGATTCCGCGGTTTTATGATGCAACCGGCGGATGTGTTTATTTAAAGGGTAAACCGATAAAAACACTTTCCGAAAGCGAAGTGCGGTCATCTGTAGCGGTTGTCGCGCAAAAAACCGTATTGTTCAGCGGTACAATTAAATCAAATCTGCGCTGGGGAAATCCCGATGCAGATGATAAAGCTATGTGGAAAGCACTTGAAACCGCACAGGCGGCAGAATTTGTCAGAAATAAGCCGAACGGCCTTGATGAAAGAACCGAACAGGGCGGAAGAAATTTCTCCGGAGGACAAAAGCAGCGGCTTACCATAGCGCGCGCATTGCTGTCGGAGACAGATATTTTGATACTTGATGACAGCGCATCCGCACTTGATTATGCAACGGATGCTGCTCTCAGAAAGGCTCTTAAAAATCTGCCTGATGACAAAACGGTGATTATAGTCAGTCAGCGTGCAGGCTCTGTTATGCAAGCCGATAAAATACTGGTTCTTGAGGACGGTAGAATAGCCGGAACGGGAAAGCATGAAGAATTGCTTGAAAGCTGCGAGGTTTACAGAGAAATATACGACAGTCAGTTTAAAACGGAGGAGCGGGCATGAAAAAAAATACAATTAAGCGTGTATTAACACTTATAAAGCCATACCGCACCGCCGTTGCGGCAAGTCTTATTTTAGCATTGCTCAGCGCTGTCGTTCAGTTGTTGATTCCTGTATTTTGCGGAGGCGCGATAGATGCAATGCTTGGTGCAGGAAATGTAAAAACCGGGATTGTCATAAAAAATATTGTATTGATTGCGGCGGCCGCGGTTTTTGGGGCTTTGGCACAGAATTTTCTTGCAGTATGCAATAATAAAATAACCTTTTCCGTGTGCAGAGATTTACGCGGCAGAATAAGTAATAAAATAAATTCTCTGCCGCTGTCTTATCTGGATGTCCACCCAATAGGTGATACTGTCAGCAGAACGGTTACGGACGTTGACACCTTTGCGGACGGCTTGCTTATGGGATTTACACAATTATTTACAGGTATAGTCACTATTTTGACTACTCTTGGAATAATGCTTTATCTCAATCTGATGATTGCACTTGTGGTGGTGGTTTTGACGCCGCTTTCGATATTTGTTGCAAAATTTATCTCGCAAAGGATAAACAGGTTTTTTAAAGAACAGGCAGAAATAAGAGGTGAGCAAACAGCCCTGATTAACGAAACGGTAGAGGGACAGCGGATTGTCAGAGCCTTCGGGCATGAAACGGCAAGTCTTGCGGAGTTTGATGAAGTAAATGAAAGGCTGACAAAAGCCGCGTTGAAAGCGACATTTTTTTCAAGCTTAACAAACCCAAGCACAAGACTTGTGAATAATATTGTTTATGCTGTTGTGGCGTTGGTCAGTGCCATGTATGCTTTGTCCGGCGGAATAACGATAGGTCAGCTCAGTATATTTTTAAGCTATGCTTCGCAGTATGCCAAGCCGTTTAACGAAATCAGCGGAGTTATAGCCGAACTGCAGAATGCACTTGTATGCGCTGAGCGTGTTTTTGAACTTTTGGATAACAAAGACGAGGTTCCGGAAACCAAAGTGCCGCTGAATCCGCCTGCCTGCGGAGCGGTTGAATTGAACAGTGTAGATTTCAGATATGTCAGCGACAGACCTTTGATTTCTGATTTTACGCTTAATGTTAAACCGGGTGAAAGAATAGCGATAGTCGGTCCTACCGGCTGCGGAAAGACTACATTGATAAACCTTTTAATGCGTTTTTATGATGTTGACGGCGGCAGTATAAAGGTCGACGGCGTTGATATACGGGATATGACACGTAAAAATCTGCGCCGAAGATACGGAATGGTTCTTCAGGATACATGGCTTGCTCCCGGAACTATAAGAGAGAATATAGCATACGGCAGATCGGACGCTGCTGATGAAGAAATCTATGAGGCGGCAAAATCGGCACATGCACATTTTTTTATACGCAGACTTCCGCAAGGTTATGATACAGTAATAGGTGAAAACGGCGGCAGTCTTTCTGCAGGGCAAAAGCAGCTTTTGTGTATTGCACGTGCTATGCTTGCACTGCCGACAATGCTTATTTTGGATGAGGCAACATCATCTATTGATACAAGAACAGAGCAGAAAATACAGTCGGCTTTTGCCAAAATGATGAAGGGCAGAACGTCATTTATTGTAGCGCATCGTTTGTCAACAATAAAAGAAGCAGATGTGATTCTTGTTATGAATAACGGAAAGATTGTTGAACAGGGAAATCATTATGAATTGTTAAAAAAAGATGGGTTTTATGCAAAGCTGTATAACAGCCAATAATAATTCGGCTGACGGTAAAAAAACAGTGGTTTTCAATTTTATGGTATACGGAGGTATATTAAATGGCAAAAATCAGAAAACAGCATATGTCAATAAGCTGGCATGACATGGTGACTGCCGGCGACAGCGTTTCGGCAAACGAAGCAAGCCTTAAAGAAAAGGCTACCCTTGTCGGCAGACTTGGAATTATGATGCTGTCGGTGGGAACGGGCGCATGGCGCGTAAGAAATTCCATGAACGAAATTTCACGCGCTTTGGGAATAATGTGTTCTGCGGATATTGGGCTTGTTTCCATACAGTGTACCTGTATAGAGGGAGAGGAAACATATACACAATCACTTTCAATACCAAATACCGGTGTTAATACCGATAAGCTTATGGAGCTTGAGATATTTATGAAGGATTTTCCGAATATGTCTGATAAGTATTCGGTAAATCAGTTTCATGAGATGCTTGATCATATACAAAATAAAAAGGGAAATTATGGTGCATGGGGACTTGGACTTGCCGCTGCAATCGCCTGCGGAGCATTTACGTTTTTGCTTGGAGGCGGAATAACAGAAATGATATGCGCGTTTCTCGGCGCAGGAGCAGGAAATTTTGTCAGAAAAAAGATGATTGACAGAAAGATTTCACTTTTTGCAAATGTTGGTGTTAGTGTTGCGGTGTCATGCGCGGTTTATGTCGTGGCAATACTTGTAATCCAGTATTTATTTGGTGTTTCGGAAATGCATCAGGCAGGTTACATATGTGCAATGCTGTTTGTCATTCCGGGATTTCCGCTTATTACCGGCGGTATAGATATGGCAAAGCTTGATATGCGCTCCGGATTGGAACGTACCTCATATGCATTGCTTATCATTACGATTGCAACAATGACAGGATGGGTAACGGCTATGCTGTTCAGATTTCAGCCGGCAGATTTCCCGGCGCTTGAAATTCAGGCGGGCTTAATGATAGTTTTTCGTATGGCTGCAAGCTTTTTTGGTGTATATAACTTTTCACTTATGTTTAACAGTCCGCGTAAAATAGCTCTTACAGCCGGACTGATAGGAATGTTTACAAATACCTTACGACTTGAACTCATTGACTTTTGCCAGTTTCCGATAGGTCTTGCGGCGTTTATCGGCGCATTTTGTACCGGGTGTATTGCCTCGGTTGTAAAGAAGAAAATCGGATTTCCGAGAATATCTATTACTGTTCCGGCGATAGTGATAATGGTACCCGGACTTTATATGTATCGAGGAATTTATCATATGGCACTCAGTGATGTCGGAAACGGGGCGCTTTGGCTGACAAAGGCAATGTTAATTGTTGTAGCTTTGCCTGTAGGTTTGGTTGCCGCAAGACTTTGCACAGATAAGAACTTCAGACATTGTACTTAATTGTTTGTTTTTGGGAGCGGCAGAACGATTTGTTCTGCCGCTCTTTTTTAGGCATACTCCGGCAGTAATGCTTTTTATTTTAAAAATAGGTTAAAATGCACGGTAAAGCCTTGACAGTGTGAGGTATTTCATTTATACTTATTATATGTTATTGTAATTTGGAAGGAATGGTATAATTGGCACAGGATAAAAAACTGGTAGAAGAAATAACTTCGATGGGTGAGGATTTTGCCCGTTGGTATACTGATATTATAAAAAAGGCGCAGCTTTGCGATTATTCCGGAGTGCGCGGATGTATGGTAATTCAGCCGTATGGTTATGCAAT
>CAJLFL010000172.1 GCA_905205855.1 uncultured Eubacteriales bacterium
TTGTGCTTTTATTCTAAAATTTGTTTTTAACAAATTTTTTCATCTGTGTTTTTTTAAATATATAAACATTTTTAAATAAATTTATTATTCCCACAAACCGCGGTCGGTGCATCTTTTACATCCCATTTTATATATTTACAGAATAGTTGGGTGACTCCTTCGTAATATTAACATCATGAGGATGGCTTTCTTTAAGACCTGCGCCTGTAATTCTTACAAACTTTCCGTTCTTCTTTAATTCCGGAATATTCTTTGTTCCGCAGTATCCCATACCGGAACGCAAACCGCCCAGCATCTGGAATATTGTATCCGAAACGGCGCCCTTATAAGGCACACGTCCTTCAACACCCTCAGGCACAAGCTTCTTTGCACCCTCCTGGAAGTATCTGTCCTTGCTTCCGTCATTCATTGCTCCGAGTGATCCCATACCGCGGTATACCTTAAACTGACGACCCTGATAAATCTCGGTATCCCCGGGGCTTTCTTCACAGCCTGCAAGAACGCTTCCCATCATTATAACGTCAGCGCCTGCAGCAATAGCCTTTACCAAATCTCCGGAATACTTAATACCGCCGTCTGCAATAACCGGAATATCATATTTAGCCGCAACCTCAGCAACATCGCAAATAGCCGTTATCTGAGGAACACCGATTCCGGCAACAACGCGCGTTGTGCAGATTGAACCAGGTCCTATACCTACCTTAACAGCGTCAGCGCCTGCCTTTATAAGAAATTCAGCAGCTTCAGCTGTTGCTATATTACCGGCAATAACCTGCAAATCCGGAAAAGCATCCTTCACTTTTCTTAAACAGTTGGCAATATTCATAGAATGTCCGTGTGCGGAATCCAAAACAACTGCATCAACCTTTGATTTTACAAGTTTTTCCGCACGTTCCAAAACATCAGCGGTAACGCCGAGTGCCGCACCAACCAAAAGTCTGCCGTTTTCATCTCTTGCGGAATTAGGATACTGAATTGCCTTTTCTATATCCTTAATTGTAATAAGACCTTTTAAATTAAAATTATCATCAACAATAGGGAGTTTTTCTATTTTATTTCTTCTTAATATATCCTTTGCATCATCCAATGTCGTGCCGACCGGAGCAGTAACAAGGTTTTCCTTTGTCATGCACTCCTTTATCTTTTTGGTGTAATCGGTTTCAAACTTCAAGTCACGATTTGTCAGTATACCTACAAGTCTTTCGCCTTCGGTAATCGGAACACCGGAAATCTTATATTTGTGCATAAGCTCCTCAGCGTCATTTAAGGTGTGCTCCGGAGAGAGGGAGAAGGGATCTACAATAACTCCGTGTTCACTTCTTTTTACCTTATCAACCTCAGCTGCCTGCTCATCAATAGTCATATTCTTGTGAATTATACCCATACCGCCCTCTCTGGCAACCGCGATTGCCATATTGGATTCCGTTACGGTATCCATTGCCGCGCTCATCATAGGTATGTTAAGCTTTATCTTTTTTGTCAGCCTTGTTGTCAGATTTACTTCTCTGGGTAAAAAATTTGACTCCTGCGGAATAAGAAGTACATCATCAAAGGTAAGTCCTTCTTTAATTATTTTGTCATTGTACACTTTAAATTTCTCCCTTCTTGTTTTAGATTTTTATTTTAAAAATTCCGGCTCATCTGCCGGAATTTCAATTATTATCATTTTTTTATTACCTTTTATTTTAACATTTTATCTATAATTCGTCAACCTTTATTTAAAAATTAGTATAAACTCCGCCCGGATTCATGCTTTTACCCTTTAATTCTGCAAGCTCCGATACCGTTACCATCTCATATCCGCGGTTTTTCAGCTCCGGAATTATCCTTTCAACCGCGTCAACAGAGGTTGAATAAATATCATGAAACAATAATACAGAACCATCCTTTGTTGTTTCTGTTACGACCTTAAATATTGCATCGGCATTCTTTCTTTTCCAGTCCAGAGTATCAACCGACCATAATATAACAGGCATACCGCTCAGACTTTTTACATTATCGTTATAAGAACCGTAAGGAGGTCTGATTACTGTAGGATTTTCGCCGATTACCTCAGATATAGCCTTGTTTGTTTTATCTATTTCACTCTTTATATTGTCATAAGACAGCTTTGTCAGCTGTTTGTGACTGTATGTGTGACTTCCAATTTCCATACCTTCATCATACATACGTTTTATACATTCTCTGCCAGATGATACTCTTTCACCAAGCATAAAGAACGTTGCTTTTACGTTGTATTTTTTCAGAATATCCAAAAGTCTGTTTGTTGTGGACGGATTCGGTCCGTCATCAAAGGTCAAAGCAACAGCCTTTACTGCTGACGCAATATTATTTTCTTGCTTATTTTCTCTTTTTAATTTCCATCCCTTTTCCTTATAAAGCTCTATATTATCCTTAAAAATCTCTTTTTCATTTCCGTCCTTATCGGTCATAATAGCCGTAACATCACCTTTATCGGCGCTCCAGCCGCTGTTTGTGTATAAAGCTGTCTGTCCCTTTAATATACTTTTGCTGCTGCCGTCGCTTTTCCATACCTTCGTCATTACATCCTTAAAATTCTTCGTCCATCCGTCGTTTAAGTATTGCTGTGCGTCATTTTCTCTCATCTGAAGAATTCTTCCGTCAGTGCTGTATATGGTAACAATCGACTTGTCCATATCCTCCGGAACTACAAATCCTCCAAAAACACATACACACAGCAAAGCTATTAAAATAACAGCTGCCGTTCTTCTTAAAAATTTCATTTTCTCAATCCTCTTTCGGCTTTTTTATACCGTCGTAATTAAGCTTTCTTCATTACCCAAAGCTACCGATAATTTAAATTCATCATCTTTTTTATTACCGTCATCATTTAAAATATTCATAACAGTCTGCTTTGCAAGCAAAGGATAATTATTTTCCGGACTTAAATGACCGAGTATAATACTTCTTGTTCCCATTTTATACAAATACTTTGCCGCAAGACCTGCCTCATCATTTGAAAGATGTCCCTTTTCACCTCTGATACGCTGTTTTAAAGAAAACGGATAACTTCCTACCTCAAGCATATTTATATCATGATTCGCCTCCATCAAAACTGCATTGCTCCCCTTGATTGCTCTGAATATATCCTCTTTTAAAACTCCTATATCGGTAGCTACAGATATTTTTCTATTTCCGCTTTCAAAGCAATATCCGACCGGATCTGCAGCATCATGCGGGATTTCAAAGGAATTTGCCTCTATATCTCCTATTTTAAAGCTATTTTTATTTATAAATACTTTTTTATTATCCTCATTTATTTTTCCTAAGACTCCTTCCATAGCAAGCCATGTACTTTCATTGGCATATACCGGAATATTATATCTTCTTGTCATTACTCCGACACCTTTTATATGGTCATTATGTTCATGCGTAACAAGTATAGCTGAAATTTCAGAAGGCTCAATTCCTATTTTTCTGATTCCGCTTTCCGCAACTTTTCCGCTTATTCCGCAATCTACTAAAATTTTTGTCTTTTCGGTATATACCAAAACAGCATTTCCCTTGCTTCCGCTTCTTATGGGGTACAGCTTCATTTTTATCTCCTCTTTATTCCAAAAAACAGAGAGCCGCATGATAAAAAATCATTAGCGGCATCTTTTTATTTATACTATTTTTTTATTTATATATTCTTTCTCGTCAGACCTTCTTGTTATTTGTGCACCAAGCTGTCTGAGCTTATTCTCAAACTTCTCATATCCTCTGTCTATATATTTAAGATTATATATCTCTGTCACACCCTGTGCCATAAGACCTGCTATAACCAACGCGGCGCCTGCTCTTAAATCCGTTGCGGAAACAGGAGCACCCGTCAAATAAGGACAACCCTCAATAGTGGCAATTCTTCCGTCAACCGAAATAGACGCGCCCATCCTGTTAAGCTCTGCCGCATATTTAAACCGATTATCCCATACGTTTTCAGTCACTATACTTGTTCCCTTTGCAACACTCAGCAAAGTTGCCATCTGCGGCTGTAAATCTGTCGGAAATCCGGGATGTGGCTGTGTTTTAACATTTGTTGCTTTAAATTCTCTGTTCTTTTCAAAGATATGTATGGCTTCGTCATATCTTTCAACGCCTATTCCCATTTCCTCAAGCTTTGCCGAAAGAGATTCCATATGCTCAGGTATTATATTATTTACTATCACGTCACCGCGCGTAGCCGCTGCAGCAATCATAAAGGTTCCTGCTTCAATCTGATCCGGAATAACGCTGAAAGCGCCGCCGTGAAGCTCCTTAACGCCTTTTATTTTTATCATATCCGTACCTGCGCCTTTTATGTTTGCGCCCATACAGTTTAAAAAGTTTGCAACATCAACTATATGCGGCTCCTTTGCGGCGCTGTCTATAACTGTTATTCCGTCTGCAAATACCGCGGCAAGCATTATATTTATTGTTGCGCCGACAGAAACAACGTCAAGATACACATTATCGCCTACAAGACCGTTTTCAGCATTAAGCTCAACCATGCCGTGCTCTATATCAACCTCAGCCCCAAGAGCCTGAAAGCCCTTTATATGCTGATCTATAGGCCTTACACCAAAATCACATCCGCCTGGCAGAGCAACTCTTGCTTTGCCAAATCTTCCGAGAAG
>CAJLFL010000173.1 GCA_905205855.1 uncultured Eubacteriales bacterium
AAAAGTATAATATAGGCGGAGTTGAATCAAACTATCCGGCTGAGTTTAACGGAAACAATATATCGGTTATAAAGCAGGCAGTTTTAGATTATGGCGCAGTTATGACGGGGTATTATTCATCTGAGGGGAATATTATAAAATCAGATAAATACTTTAACAGAGGCAAAAGCGCATACTGTTATTGTCCTGAAATGGGAGAAATAAAAAACAGCGGCGATATGACCTCAAATCATGCTGTAACAATAATAGGCTGGGATGATGATTACAGCTATGAAAATTTTAAAAGATTGCCGTCAGGAATAAAGGGTTTGCCTGAAGATAAAACTGAGATGAACGGTGCGTGGATAGTTCGCAACAGCTGGGGCGGCAGCGGATATTTTAAAGAAGAAAACGGTTATGAATATATAAGCTATTATGATTTCCTTATCGGCAGCAGTTCTGCCGCTTTTCCGGGTGAGATTAAAATGACAAGCTATATAAACCAGTATGACGGTCTTTATCCCAACAGCAGATATATATGGGAAACAAATGAGATCAACGTCAAAAACAGTTTTGAAACCAAAACCGATAATATTGAATTTATACGCGGTATAGGCGTAATGATTACTGAGGCGGATATGACTGTCGGTGTGAGAATAGACAGTGAAATAACCGAGGATGATGATAATTCTGATGCACAAAGCATAACGCTTAAAACTAAGTCGGATACAAAGTGTGTGGATATAGAGAACAACACTGCACATTTCAATTTTCCGGGATTTTATATTTTAGAGCCGGAGGAGGATATAGCTGTTTCCGGCGAATATGAGGTTATTTTGGATTGTTCTGTGCCTGAACATGAAGGTGAAAATACAATTAGCTTTCCTATCTTGGCTGACAGCAAGGCTTGGTTTTCGTCCGCAAATGTTGTGGTACCCGGAAAAAGCAGCTGGTTTAACGGAATGTCTTGGATAAAAGAAAGCGAAACTGATTTTCCTATTAAAACATATAACGATATTGCAGGCGATACCTTTGCTCTGGCGGATAAGCCGGTGTCTTCGGGTGAGAATAAAACAATGAGGCTTGAGGTGTTTTATTCCAATGCGGATAAAGAAAAATGCGATGGAAAGACAGCAATTCTGGCGGTATATAATAAGTCCGGCAGATTGTGCGGAATAGTCAGTAAAGAAATTGATTTAAACGGAAGTCTGAAACAGGATATTACAATAGAATATAAGGACGCGGATAAGTATAAAGTTATGGTTTGGGATGATATAAATGCTCCTGTGCCTGTATGGAAAAGTATGATGCAGGATATTCCGCAATAAAAAGAGCCGCGGCAAAATGATTTAATTTTGCCGCAGCTCTTTTTTTAGCGTTCTGCCATTATTTTATAGCTGCGTCTGTCGGATATTGATTTATATGCAGGACGAATTATTTTCCCGGCGTTTGTTAGTTCCTCAATTCGGTGAGCGCTCCAGCCTGCCATGCGCGCAACTGCGAAAATCGGAGTATAAAGTTCCTTGGGCAGTCCAAGCATATGATATACGAAACCGCTGTAAAAATCAACGTTTGCGCTTACACCTTTATATATTTTGCGCTTATCCGTAATGACCTCCGGCGCTAAATGCTCGATTTTTTCATACAGCTGATATTCCTTTGAGTATCCCTTTGCTTCCGAAAGCTGTTTTACAAAGCTTTTGAATATATCGGCGCGCGGATCAGAAAGAGAATATACCGCGTGTCCCATGCCGTAAATAAGTCCGCTGCGGTCAAATGCTTCTCCGCAAAGCAGCTTGTTCAAATAAACACGGATTTCTTCGTCATCATTCCAGTCTTTGATGTTTGATTTTATATCTTCAAACATTTCGGTAACCTTAATATTTGCGCCTCCGTGCTTAGGACCTTTAAGCGAACCGAGAGATGACGCTATTACTGAGTATGTATCTGTTCCGGATGAGGTAACAACATGTGTTGTAAAGGTAGAATTGTTTCCGCCGCCGTGTTCTGCCTGAAGAACAAGAGCAAGATCAAGTATACGAGCCTCAAGCTGTGTATATGTGCCGTCAGGTCTTAGCAGATGTAAAATGTTTTCTGCTGTTGAAAGCTGCGGCAGAGGTTTGTGTATAAACAGGCTCTTCCCGGCATGATAGTGAGAGTAAGCCTGATAACCGTAAACAGATATTACCGGTAAAAGAGCGGTAAGCTCAAGACATTGGCGCAAAACGTTTGCAATAGAAATATCATTTGCATAATTGTCGTATGCATAAAGAGTCAGAACGGAACGGGCAAGAGTATTCATCATATCCGGACTTGGCGCTTTTAAAATTATATCGGTTACAAAGTTGACCGGCAGCGTTCTGTAGTTTCCAAGTATTTCATTAAATTCTTTCATTTGATTCTCATCCGGAAGCTCTCCAAAGAGAAGAAGATATGCAGTCTCTTCATATCCGAATCTGTCATCATTTATAAAGCCTTTTACAAGGTCTTTTATATTATATCCGCGATAGTACAGTTCTCCCGGAGCGGGTTCCTCGCGGCCGTCAATAGTTTTAACTGAGCATATCTCAGAGATTTCCGTTAAACCGGCGACTACGCCTTTGCCCTGCAAATCACGGAGGCCGCGCTTTACATCATATTTTGCGTAAAGCTCAGGGGCGATTTTGTCGTTTTTTACACATAATTCTGCCAGCTTGCGTACGCTGTCGGGCATTTCTGAAATTTTTGCTTTCATATTGTTTGCCTCCTTTTTCAATCTTATTATACTTGTATATATTATCACAAAAAAGCTTTTGGGACAATAGAAAATCATAAAGTTTATAAATTATTTACATTCTAAACGAAATTTGTAGAAAAAATTTTAAAAAAGTACTTGACAAATAAAAGAAAGTGTATTATACTAAAACAGTAATAATTACTATTACTGTTTGAAAGGTTGATTTATATGAGCAATCTGCCGATAAAAAAAGGCAGCAAGCAGCGTACAGCTATTATAAATGTATTACAGTCAACGACATCTCATCCGACAGCAGACTGGATATATACTGAGGTAAG
This sequence comes from uncultured Eubacteriales bacterium, assembly GCA_905205855.1. Taxonomy (GTDB): domain Bacteria; phylum Bacillota; class Clostridia; order Monoglobales; family Monoglobaceae; genus Ructibacterium. The sequence continues at coordinate 3,034 of CAJLFL010000173.1, forward strand.
AAAGATTATTCCTAATATAAGTCTTGGGACAGTATACAGAAATCTTTCGGCTCTTGCTGAAGAAAATGAGATTCTTAAACTTGATGTCGGTGACGGTACAGATCATTTTGACGGCTGTTGTTTGCCGCATTATCATATGTTATGCACAGGTTGTAAAAAGGTGATAGATATAAATCTGCCGTATGAGCCGGAGCTTAATAAAAAAGCAGAAGACATTGACGATATACAGGTCGAAAGACATGACCTTATATTCTACGGCTTGTGTCCTGAATGTAAAAAGAAAAATAATTAAAAAAATAATAAAACTTATATAAAAATTTTGGAGGTAATAATTATGAAAAAATATGTATGTCCTGTTTGCGGTTATGTTCACGAGGGGGAAAATCCTCCCGAAAAATGTCCTCAGTGCGGTGTTCCGGGAAGCAAGTTTACGGTTATGGAAGAAGGTGCTTTAAACTTTGCCTGTGAGCATGTCATAGGTATAGGTGCAAAGGACAAGGTTGATCCTGAGGTTTATGAAGGTTTAAAGGCTAACTTTGAAGGTGAGTGCACGGAGGTTGGAATGTATATTGCGATGAGCCGTCAGGCAATTCGTGAGGGTTATCCTGAAATAGGTGAGTTTTATATGAGAGCGGCGCTTGAAGAAGCGGAGCATGCCGCAAAATTTGCAGAACTTTTGGGTGAGGTTGTTGATGCCTCCACTAAAAAGAATTTGCAGATGCGTGCTGAGGCAGAGTGCGGAGCAACTGCCGGTAAGCTTGAACTTGCAAAGAAGGCTAAAGAACTCAACTATGACGCTATCCATGATACAGTGCATGAAATGGCAAAGGACGAGGCAAGACACGGAAAAGGCTTTGAGGGTATGCTCAAGAGATACTTCGGTTAAATAAGATAGGGTGCTTTGATATGGAAAATTATACTATTTGTAATTGCAAACATGTCACCTATACTGATGTTGAAAATGTTTTGCACAGAGAAAATAAATTTGAGAATGTAGAAAAAGCGTTTGCAGATGTTCAGAGAATAACAAAATGTTCAACCGGCTGCGGCGGCTGTCATGATAAAATTATGGATACAATATCTGAAATAATGAGTAAATAATATAAAAAGGAGAAGATAATTATGAAAAAATATGTATGTCCATGCGGATATGTTTATGATCCGGAAATCGGCGATCCCGATAACGGAGTTGCTCCCGGAACCGCGTGGGAGGACGTCCCGGAAGATTGGGTTTGTCCTACATGCGGATTAGGAAAAGATGTTTTTGAAGAAGAGTAATTAAATAACTGCTTAAAAAGAGGTTTGTATACATTGCAAACCTCTTTTCTGATAAAAAGAGTTGGAGTAAATTTGGAGTCAGACCTCAAAAATCAGGCTTACAGACAGCAATTTTGGGGTGAATTTGGAGCGTTAACACCAATGGCAAATCCGCAAAGCCTTGCCACACCTGCGTTTGAGGGGTGCGAAAAGGGAACGAATTACTCCAAATTTATGCTTGAACAGTACACGGAAACCCCTGAAAATTTGGAGTAAAGTGCCTTTTCAGAGGTGTTTTTGGAGCTTATGAAAATGCCTTCAGAT
>CAJLFL010000174.1 GCA_905205855.1 uncultured Eubacteriales bacterium
AGGGAACGCTGCCATACTTTACCGGACTTGATAAGGTTAAGTTTAAAAATCCTGTCAAGCCGGGAGATGTTCTTGAAACAGAGTGTAAAATAACACGTGTGCATGAGCCGTTCTATTTTGCTTCCGGAAAGGGAAGCGTAAACGGCAAGACAGCCGTTACCGCTGATTTTTCATTTGCGGTAGTAACAAAGAAGTAGGTGATACTATGTTTGATAAATTATTAAAAAGCAAAAAACAACCGACAGTTAAAATGTGCAAGAAGTGCAGCAAGGATGTTACTCCTGATGATAATATGATTTGTCCTGAATGTGGCAGCTATTTTCGGATGAATGCAGATGAAAGAATAAATCTTATATGCGACAGCTTTAAAGAAAAAGATGCAGGATTTACAAGTAAAAACATTTTGGGCTTTCCCAACTATGATGAAAAACTGTCAGCAGCGCTTAAAAGCAGCGGCAGCAAGGAGGCTGTAGTTTACGGCATTGCAAAAATCGGCGGATACAAAGCGGTTGTGTTTGTAATGAATTCTGAGTTTATGATGGGAAGCATGGGCAGAGTTGTAGGTGAAAAAATTACACGCGCCTTTGAACTTGCAACGGCAAAGAAACTGCCTGTTATTGGTTTTACTACGTCCGGCGGTGCAAGAATGCAGGAGGGAATATATTCGCTTATGCAGATGGCAAAGGTCAGCGGTGCGGTAAAAAGACACAGTGATGCGGGCCTGCTGTATATAACCGTTTTGACAGATCCTACTACCGGCGGAGTAACTGCAAGCTTTGCTATGGAGGGTGATATAATTATTGCGGAGCCAAATGCGCTTGTTGGATTTGCCGGAGCAAGAGTTATACGCCAGACAACAGGACAGGAACTGCCGGAGGGATTTCAGCGTTCTGAGTTTCTGCTTGAGCACGGCTTTGTTGATATAATAGAGAAAAGAGAGAATCTGAAGTATACGCTTACAAATATACTCAGACTGCATAGTTGAGGTGATTGATATGAATGCATACGAAAGAGTAATAAAGGCAAGGGACGGAAAACGTCCGTCCGGTGCATATTTCACTAATGCAATAACAACGGGGTTCATTGAGCTTCACGGGGACAGAAGATTTGCTGATGACGGAGCAATAGTAAGCGGTATCGGATACCTGGACGATATGCCTGTTACCGTTATTGCAATGGAGCGCGGAACAAGCATAGAAGAAAGAATGAAACGCAGCTTTGGATGCCCAAGTCCTGAGGGCTACAGAAAGGCTTTAAGGCTTATGAAGCAAGCCGAAAAGTTTAAAAGACCTGTAATTTGTATTATCAACAGTTCCGGTGCAAACTGCGGTATAGGAGCAGAGGAGCGCGGACAGGGACAGGCAATAGCCGAGAATCTTATGGAGATGATGACGCTTAAAACACCGATAATATCTGTTGTTACCGGTGAGGGCGGCAGCGGCGGTGCACTTGCACTTTCTGTTGCAGACTCTATTATCATGCTTGAAAATGCAGTGTATTCTGTAATTTCACCGGAGGGCTGTGCAAGTATTTTGTGGAAGGATTCAGCGAAAGCCGACGAGGCAGCAGAGGCTCTTAAGCTTACTGCCGACGATTTACTTAAATTTGGTGTAGCCGATAAGGTGATTCGTGAGTCAGGCAAGGACTATGATGAAATATGCCGCGATTTAAAAGTTGAAATTGTGAATGAACTGAAACGTTTTAAGGCTATGTCAGAATCCTCGCTTTTGGATAAGAGATATAAAAAGTACAGAGAAATAGGAAAACTGTAAAGACAAAGGCGGCAGCTAAAACTGCCGCCTTTGTCTTTTAAAATATATCATCCTTGCGTTTAAGCATTTCATCAAGACGTGCAAGATAATCCTGCGGTTCTTTTACATTAAATACACGTTCAATTCTGTCGGTTACGGGATCAACGGTTTTTGTGACGCCGCCGCAGCCAAGTGCCAGAATGGTTTGAAGTTCCTCCATAATATATATATTATACAGGCTGTCAAGTTTGTCTTTGGAATATCCTACATTCTCCAGATTGCCAAGCTGGTTTTTCTGGCGGTACAAATAATACGGATGATAACCATTATCGGACATAAATGTCCGTGCAAAATCTATCATGTGTTCAACCTCTGCTCCGGAGGTTAACTCATAATCACTAAGGTATTCATGCAGTCTTGAGGAGCGTTTAATACTCATAGTATGAACGGTTATGTTTCCCGGCTCCATAGCGGCAACCTCGTTTAGCGTATATCTGAACATATCATAGGTTTCGCCCGGCAGACCGGCAATTACATCCATATTTATACAGTCAAAATCATATTTTTCGGCAAGTGAAACGGCATCTTTTATTTGCTGAGGCGTATGTGCCCTGCCGATTATTTTAAGAGTTTGAGCATTCATGGTTTGCGGGTTTATACTGATTCGGTTTATATTATGCTTTTTTAGTGTTTCAAGTTTTTCCGGTGTTATTGTGTCAGGTCTGCCTGCCTCAACGGTAAACTCACGGCAGTGGGATAAATCGAAGGATTTTCGTACCTGCCCAAGCATATCATCAAGCTGGGCAGCCGATAATGTTGTTGGAGTCCCTCCGCCTATGTATATGGTTTCTATTGTCTTGCCGTTATCCGCGGCAAGCTGTCCGGTGTATGCAATTTCTTTTTTTAGCGCTTCAACATAATCGGGAATGAGCTTTGCGGCCTGCCTTGTTCCGCAGGTAACAAACGAGCAGTACAGGCACCTTGTGGGACAGAACGGTATGCCGATATAAAGGCTTATACCGTTTTTATACATAACTTGTTTGACAGGCAGTTCATGCTCTGCAACCTCTGCTGCAAGCTTTGCTTTTTCTATTGTTGTTCCGCAGGTGTTAATAAAATAATCAATTACCTGCTGCCGATTGCTGCCCGAATTTAAAAGCTTAAGTGCAATTTTGGCAGGACGAATCCCATTCAGGATTCCCCAGGGTTTATTTTGTTCTTGATTTATTGCAGATATGGGTTTCCCCTTCTTTCGTTTCCTATTGTTGTTTCCGGTCCGTGACCGGGATAAACAGGCGTATCATCCGGCAGAGGAAGAAGTTTGTTTTTTATTGAGCTTATTTCCTGCTCCATACTGCCTGTAGGATGGTCGGTTCTGCCTATGCTGCCGGCAAAGAGAGTATCTCCGCTTATTAAAACACCTCCGCCGTAAAGACAGATGCAGTCGGAGGTATGTCCGGGCGTATAAATTACCTCAAAGCTTGTATTGTCAAGTGAAATTTTGCTTCCTTCTGTTAAGTATACATCTGCGTCAACCGGCGTCCATTCGATGCCGCAGTAATGACAAAGATTATCTATGCCGTCATGCAGAAAGCGTTTGCTGTTTTCGTGCGCGTATGTTGGTGCGCCTGTCAGATATTTAAGCTTTTCAAGCGCGAGTATATGGTCAAAATGACAGTGTGTAAGCACTATGCCTTTGACGTGATAGTTGTGCTCATTTATAAAGCTTATAATTTTTTCAGCCTCATCAGGCGCATCTATGATTAAAGCATTTCCGGAGTCTTCATTTGCAATTATATAACAGTTAGTTGCAAGCATACCCAGGACAAGCTTATGAATCTTCAATTAAATCGCTCCTTTTGATTATTGTCTGCGGCGTACAACGGATAATACGTTGTCGATTTCTTTAATCTTTTTTGCTGTACGTTCCAACTGTTCTGTATCAAAGATTTCCAATGTAATTTCAACTATTGCAAGATTGTTTTTTGAGGTTCTTGCGTTTACATTGAGAACATGTGTTTTAAGTTCTGAGATAGCAGATATGATATCCAAGAGCAAATTAGGTCTGTCAGTCGCAGTGACATATAATGTGGACTGGAATGTGTTTTCTGTATCGGTTGCCCAATGTACCGGAATAAAGCGATTCAGCTCGGCGGAATTTGCCTGTGCATGAATCATATTTATACAATCCGCACGATGAATGGCAACACCGCGGCCGCGTGTAATGTATCCGACTATTTTATCACCAGGCACCGGATTACAGCAGTGCGAAAGACGAGTAAGGCAGTTATCTATGCCTTCAACTATTACGCCGCTGTTGTTTGGCTTTGCAGTGGTTTTTACAACAATCGGCGGCATTGCTTCGGCAGAGATTCCTTCTTCTTCAACCATGCGCCGTTTACATTCTGTTTTAAATCGTGTAACAAATTTTGTTGCGTTCGGACTTCCATAGCCGATAGCCGCAAGCAAATCCTCAATGTTGTTAAAGCCGTACTTTCTGTAAAGCCCTTCTAAAAACGGTTTATCTTCAAGAAACTTTACCGGAATAGAAAGATGCTTTAAGGTCTTTTCAAGCAGTTCCTTGCCTTTGGCAATGTTTTCTTCGCGGTTTTCGCGTTTAAACCATTGGTTTATTTTATTGCGTGCCTGAGAGGTTTTGCATAGCTTTATCCAGTCAAGGTGCGGCCCGGCAGATGCGCCGGAGGTAATAATATCGACAATGTCACCGTTTTGCAGAGTATAATCAAGAGTGACAATTTTTCCGTTTACCTTTGCGCCTGTCATTCGGTTGCCAACGGCGCTGTGTATAGCGTATGCAAAGTC
>CAJLFL010000175.1 GCA_905205855.1 uncultured Eubacteriales bacterium
AAGTGGATATTAAATTTTTAATGGAAAATTCTCAAAAAAAATGTTAATATAAAAAACCGAAATTAAAAAAGAAAAACAGATATTATCTGCCGGTATATTTCCTGCCGGCAATAAATTCTGTTTTTGCACTTGACAAATACAGTCTATTGTGATAGACTAATTGCGGTTTATAATTATAGACCTTTATGAGGAGGTGAAAATGTGGAAAGATTTAAGCTATGTGCAAGTGATTTGAAATTTATGTCTGTTGTATGGGATAACGAGCCGCTCCAGTCGGGAGAATTGGTAAAAAAGAGTGAAGAAAGACTTGGCTGGAAGAAGTCAACAACCTATACAATGATAAAAAAGCTGTCGGAAAAAGGGCTGCTTGAAAATGACAACAGTATGGTACGCTCTCTTGTCCCGCGTGAAACCGTACAGGCATATGAGAGCGAATATGTGGTAAACAATGCCTTCAGCGGTTCGCTGCCTGCTTTTGTTGCGGCGTTTATGAGCAATAAAAAGTTGTCTGACAGAGAAGTCAGAGAAATCAGGGCACTTATTGATAAGAATCGGGGGTGCGATTGATATGCTTTATGTATTTTCGATTATTGTTAAGATGAATACAGCTGCCATGGTTGCCGCTGTAATTATTTTGCTGATAAAGTATATTTTGCGGAGGCTCGGTGCACCGCGCAGAGCCTTGATGTGGCTGTGGCTGCTGATTGCAGTGAGGCTGACAGTTCCGTCCTTGCCGTCAAGCAAGGTGAGTGTTTTCAATCTTGCGCCTGATGAAGCGCGTACTGCAATTAAAATAGAAATGCACAGTTTACAACACGAAACGTATGACAAAAGCGATGTTTTTGATATTCGGACAGCAGCCGCATTGGTTTGGATGCTTGGTGCGGCAGTAATGCTTGGCAGTGGTGCGGTTTCTGCGATAAGGCTGAAACGCAGGCTGAAATTTGCGGTCTGCGATGATGACGGAATATATTGGACGGATAGCATTGATACGCCTTTTGTGTTCGGCTTGTTAAAGCCGAGAATTTATTTTCCGGAATATATAAGGAAGCAGGACCATACTCTTATCGCAGAGCATGAAAGAGTACACGTCAGAAGAAAGGATAATGCTTTAAAGCTGTTTGCATATGTACTATTGTCGGTTAACTGGATTAATCCGATAAACTGGTGGTTGTTCCGCATGCTTTCGGACGATATAGAGCTTGCCTGTGACGAAGAAGTGCTTGCAAAAAACGGTGCGGAAAACAAAGGAAAATATACGGAAGCTCTTTTGTATTCAGTGACACACGGAAAGGAATTGTTCGGACGCTATGTTGGGTTTTCTTTTAATACGGTTTCGCGCAGGATAAAGAATATATTGGATTATAAACAACCGAGGCGGCGTTTGAGTATTGCTGTCGGAACTGTCTGTGCAGTCATGCTAATTTTGCTCGGAACAAATGCGGCAGAAAAACTGTATGCAGACGTCGGCGGCAGAAAATACAATGCAGATTTGCAGTTGCCTGGGCACTCTGCAAAAAAAGAAGAATCAGCTGAAATTAGCACTGAAGCAAACGAAGCAGCTGCAGATAATAAAGCATATTCAGTGCCTGCACACCGCGGGGGTGAGAAAAATGCGGAAAAACAAGCAAGTGCGGAAAACATAAGAGAAAGTGAAGAAAGTGCCGTTTCTGAATCAAAGAGCATAACTGCCGGGGAAACGGCGGAGTTAAAGGATAAAAAGGAGTACAGTTATAAATCTGCTCTCAGCGGAGAAAGCAGAGCCATAACCTGTGATGAAAACGGCGAAATTAAGATAAGCTTTGAGGTAAACGAGGAAAACATTGTATCTGTCAGGTTTAAGGATTCGGAAACCGGACGGGAGGCAGGCGGTTTTAAAGTATTGGCAAAAAATAATGAAGAATACGCCTTTTCCGGATTTGATTTAGATAAAAGCTATGATGTTGAGGTCAGCGGTGAAACCGGAAGCAGCTGGCAGATAGAAGGAAGTTATATGGTTTATTAAAGAAAGGATGAATAAAATGAAGAAGCTTTTTTGTATATTTTTTGTTCTTGTTATAATGACATCGGTATCGGCATATGCCGCAGCTCCGGAATTGACCGATCAACAGAAAAATGAACTGAAGCAATACGGAATAATGATTGGTGATGAGGACGGTGATTTACATCTTGATGATACAATAACAAGAGCTGAACTTGCAAAAGTGATTTGTGTTGCCGGAAATCTGGATGAAGATAAAATTGAAAAGGAATGTGCCTTTACTGATGTAACAGCTGACAGCTGGGCATATAAATATATTTGTATCGCAAGCGAAAACGGTATAATCAACGGATATGAGGACGGAAGTTTTAAACCGGAGGACAGTGTGAGTAATGAGGAGGCAGTGAAAATGATAGTGAGTCTGCTTGGCTATGGAGTTGAAGCAGACACAAACGGCGGATATCCTGCAGGGTATATGGCGGCTGCGGCACGGCGCGGCGTAATAACTGAAGAAATGAGCTTTGGAATAAACACTGCAGCAGTCAGGAACGATATAGGAGCAATGCTGTGCGGTGCTCTGGACATTCCGCTTATGAAAGAGGAAGACGGCATGTATGTGATAATGGACGGCACTATGTATCCGAAAGAAACCCTGAGAATTAATCTGGAGAAATAATGCGGCTTGACTTTTTGCTTTTGAATCTGTATAATAGCAATATACCCATATAGGTATCGGAGGGCATAAAATGAAACAATGTATGGATTCTGAAAATTTACACAGACGTCTGAAAAAGATAATCGGTCAGGTTCAGGCAATAGAAAGAATGATAGACGAGGATATTCCGTGTGAGGATATTTTGTCACAGATAAATGCGGCAAAGTCTGCCTTACACAAATGCGGTCAGGTTGTGCTTGTGGGACATATAAAACATTGTGTGCGTGACGGAATAGAGCATGGCGACGCGGATAAAACGATAGAAAGCTTTACTAAAGCGGTTGAGCGTTTTGCAAATATGAAATAAAACAGACGGATATTAAGATTTTAAAATAAATTATTATCCGAAAGCAAAGTTTTTTACAAAGGCTATTGACAGCCTTTGTTTTTTTATGATATCATATACATATACCCCTATAGGTATATAACGAGAAGAAGGATGCATTGTGAAAAAGTTTATTGGTTGTATAGAAGGGTTTCTTGAATACGGCGGAACAAAAAAGGATGTTATGTTTCTTGTGCTGTCGGGTATTGCCATGGCAATGAGTCTTATGAATGTAAATCCATTTCCGTTTGACATTGCGTGGGTTGCGATAGTTTTATGCGGACTTCCGATTATTCTTGAAGCTGTAATCGGACTTGTAACAAGCTTTGACATAAAAGCAGATGTTTTGGTGTCGCTTGCTTTAATCGCTTCAATCTGTATACATGAGGATTTTGCAGCCGGTGAGGTTGCTTTTATCATGCAGATAGGCGCACTGCTTGAGGATTTGACCGTTGCAAAGGCGAGAAACGGAATAGAAAAGCTTGTGCGGCTTACCCCTCAGACCGCAAGAGTAATGGAAAACGGAATGGAAAAAATTATTGCGGCGGCTGATGTCAAAAAAGGAAGTATTCTGCGAGTGCTGCCGGGTGAAACCATACCTGTTGACGGAGTGATTCTGACAGGTACAACTTCGGTAAACCAGTCGGTGATGACAGGCGAGTCTATGCCGATAGACAAGACTGTAGGTGATGAAGTTTCAAGCGGAACGGTAAATCAATACGGGGCGTTTGAAGTGAAAACCGTCCGCGTAGGCGAGGACAGCTCAATACAGCGAATGATAAGGCTTGTCCAATCAGCGGATGCAGGAAAAGCCAAAATTGTCGGCATAGCGGACAGATGGGCAACATGGATAGTGGTAATTGCGCTTACTGCAGCGGCTTTGACTTGGATTATAACGGGTGAAATTATCAGAGCGGTGACAATTCTTGTTGTTTTTTGTCCGTGTGCGCTGGTGCTGGCAACGCCGACAGCCATTATGGCGGCGATAGGCAATGCCGCAAAGCGCGGTTTTTTGGTAAAAGAGGGTGACGCGCTTGAAAGACTGGCGGCGGTTGACTGTATAGCCTTTGATAAGACCGGAACTCTTACATATGGTGTGCCAAAGGTTATAAATACGCCCGTTTTTACTGACAGGCTTTCAGAGCAGGAAATGTATATGTATGCCGCGGCGGCAGAAAGTCTTTCGGGGCATCCTCTCGGTAAGGCGGTTGCGGCATCATTTAAAACAGAATACAATGCGGAGCTTCCGCCGGTCAAAGATTTTAAGATGTGTCCGGGTATGGGAGTGACTGCAAAAGTAAGCGGCAGAGATGTTACAGTGGGAAATGTGAATCTGCTGAATGAATACGGTATAGATATACCGCAAAATGCGGCGGCAAAGGCGGAGGAGTATCAAAACAAAGGCTGTACCGCGGTTTATGTCGGGATTGACAGCGGATTTGCCGGAATTATTGCGCTGTCCGATACACTCAGAGAAGAAAGCCGGGATACTGTGGGCAGGCTTTATGCTGAAAATGTAA